>JAMDDA010000014.1 GCA_023488925.1 Actinomycetota bacterium | reverse complement strand
GCTGGGAACGCGGCCACGTTGACGCCCACGTGTTTCATCGCCACCAGGGCACGGGCGCCGGCGACAGCCGCGCCCAGCCCCACCTCCAGGGCCACCTTCTCGTTGGGAGCCCATTCGCTGTAGACGTCTGGGTATGTAGCGATGTTCTCGAGGATCTCGGTGCTCGGCGTGCCTGGATAGGCCGCCGCCAGCCGCACTCCGGCTTCCCACGCCCCCCGGGCGATCGCCTCGTTACCTGACAAGATCTCTCGCATGACTTCCTCCGCAAAGTGGTCGGGGCGCCGGTCCGTGTGGCGGGCGGGTAGAAATCCGGCTGGGGCTCGCGGTCGGGGATCCGGGCGGGGTCCCATTCGTCCCTCGTATTGTCCCATCCGCGGCTCGATTCGTTCCGTCCAGGCTTTTTTTGTTGTGCCGGTGAGAAACGGGTCGTATCATTGGAGCCCGAACGGCGAGCCAGGTTGCCGGCCTTGTGCAGGCGGATTTTACTAATTGGCCGGTCAGCTAGCAAGGGGAAGGTCCGTTCCGGGGGGAACGTCGTCGCTGCGGGCGACACGCCCCGACTGGGGGGCCGGGGAGTTGTCGCCGCCGCCATGTGCACTCGTCCGTGGCGGCCGCGACCCGGAGGCCGGGAGCGCGTAGCGGCTTGGAGGCGGTGGTTCGCCCGGACCCGCCGACGGGGGGTGGCGGAATCCGGGGGGTAGGGCCCCGCTCCGAGATGGCAAGGGGCGGCGGGCGGTGACCGACACCGGCCGCCGCCCCTTGTTCGTGCAAGCCGCTCCTCGTTCGTGCACCGACTCCACCTTGCGGCGGGCGGCCGCGCGCTTTCGGTGTAGACTCCAGGGCGCGCCTGGGAGCTTCCGCGAAACACTCGGACTCCCGGCGGGATTGGTCACGCCGCGGGCGGCGAGGAAGGAGGCGGAAAGTGGTGGAGCTGCGGGCCCGCATCGAGGCCTACCTACGCAGTCACCACACAATGTCCGTGGCCACCTGCGGGCGTCCGGGCGCAGCGGGCGGGAGTCTCCCCCCTGGGGCGGTGGGCGGTCTGTCCGCATCTCTGCCCACCGTGGTGCCTCACGCCGCCACCGTGTTCTACGCCGTCGATGACGCGTTACGCCTGATCTTTCTGAGCAAAGGCACCAGCCTGCACGGTACCCATATACGCGAGGGGAGCCCTGTGGCCGTCACCGTGGCCGAGGAGTTCCAGGCGTGGCGGGAGATCCAGGGCGTGCAGCTCTGGGGGGAGGCGGTCGTCCTTTCGGGCTTCGAACGGGCGGCGGCGCTGGCCACGTACGTCGCCCGCTTCCCCTTTGTGCGTGAACTCTTGACTGATCGGCGTCTGGCCGCCGCCCTGAAGGGTATCGAGGTCTTTCGCGTGACGCCGCTGCGGGCGGCTTTCACCGACAACCGCAGCGGCCTCTTCGGGCGGGAGGTGCTCGAGCTGCGCGACTGAAGCGCGACTCGACTGTCGGGCGACACGCCGGGAGCCTACCCCGCGGTTGTCCGGGGAACCCGAGCCGGCGGCCGGCGTGGTATCCTCTCCGCGTATTGGTTGACCGGCCAACTGGGAATCGCCATGACCGTATCGCTCGTTCTCGGAGAGCCTTTCTGGCGTGACTGGGGCGTCCGCGAAGCCGAGGTCGAGATCCCGCCCGAGCGGGCGGCCGCCGGCCTCACGCTCCGGGAACTCCTGGCGCTGGCCGGGGCACACGGCGAGGCCGCGGAGTCTTGGGCCGGCGAGGAAGGGCCGCCTTCGGTGTTCGTCAACGGGCGAGCCGTACCCGGGGGCCGGTTGAAGGACCTGCGCCTGCGCGACGGCGACCGGGTGGTGGTGCAGCTGATGCTCTCGGGCGGTTGAGGCCGGGGCAAGGGGGATTTCTATGACATTGCTGGGCAAGACCGCCTTCGTCGACTTGAGTGCGGGCAGCATCCGGGTGGAAGCGACCGCCGAGAAGCTGGTGCGGGCTTTCTTGGGCGGCCGCGGTCTCAACATGGCCTACCTGTACCGTCTGCTCCCGGCCGGAGCCGATCCCTTGGGACCCGAGAACGTGTTGATCTTCGGCACCGGTCTCCTCACCGGCTATCCGGTCCCCAACTCCGGACGCATGAACATCAGCGCCAAGTCGCCCGAGTCGGGCATCCTGGGTGATGCGAACATGGGCGGCTTCTTCCCGGCCGCCATGAAAAAGTCGGGCTTCGACCGGATCGTGGTCACCGGCCGGGCCGAGGAGCCGGTGTACTTGTACTTGAGCCGGGGGTACCTGGAGATCCGGCCGGCGGGGCGCTACTGGGGCCTGAACGCGACGGCCGCGCAGGCGGCCCTCGCGGAGGACCTGGGCGGGGGCGTCCGTTCCGCGGTGATCGGTCGGGCCGGCGAAAATCTCGTGCGCTTCGCCTGTGTCATGAACGGCCGCAAAAACGCTGCCGGGCGGGGAGGCATGGGAGCGGTCATGGGGTCCAAGAGGCTCAAGGCCGTGGTGGCGGCGGGCGAGCAGGAGCCGGAGATCGCCGACCGGGAGGCTCTGCTCGCTCTGCGGAAAGAACTCAACGAGTACCTGCACACCTCCAAGGTGATCAAGATCCTGGGGAAGCTGGGCACGCCCATGCTCTACGAGAACGCGAACCGCCTGGGCATCGTCCGTACGAAGAACTCCCGGCTGAACCAGTGGTCGGCCGCCCTGGACGGCGCTCGGGTGGAGGAGCACGTCGAGCGGATGGTCGCCTGTGCCGGCTGCACGGTGCACTGCCGGCACGTGAACAAGTATGGGGGCGAGGGTCCGGAGTTCGTAACGGTCGGGCTGTTGGGCGCGAACCTGGGAATCGACGACCTGGTGGGGGTCATCGAGCTCAACAACCTCTGCAACGACCTGGGTCTGGACACGGCCTCCGCCGGCGGTATCATCGGCTGGGCGATGGAGCTGGCGGAGCGCGGGCTACTCACCGCCGCGCAGACGGACGGTCCGCTCGCGTGGGGCGACGTGGGTCGGGTGAAGGCCTTGCTGCAGGACATCGCCGAGCGGCGCGGCTTCGGCGCTGTGCTCGCCGAGTCGTCGCAGGCTCCTCGGTTGGGTCTGCTGCCGGCCGAGGCCACTCGCTACCTGAGCGCGGTGAAGAACCTACCCCAGTCCGATCCCATCGACGTCCGCTACATCAAGAGCTTCGCTCTGGGAACGGCTATCTCGTCCCGGGGAGCCGACCACCTGCGCAGCCGGCCCACCCTCGACATTCTCCAGCTGCCCGACCACGTGCGCGCGGCGGTGTTCGGCGAGGCCACCGACGGCGAACTGACCGGCTACGCCACCAAGGAGATCATGGTCGAGGCCAGCGAGACGATCTTTGCCGTGAGCGACTCGCTGGGCATCTGCCGGTTCGTGTGCCGGCTCTGGAACAGCCCGAAGCTTCTCGGCTACGAGCACTTCGCGGCCCTCGCCCGCCTTGCGGTGGGGCTGGACCTGAGCCCGGAAGAGCTACGTGCGGTGGGAGCACGCGTCATTGACCTGGAGCGGCTGCTGAACGCCCGCGAAGGACTCACCCGGGCCGACGACACCCTTCCTCCCCGCTACTTCGAGGAGCCGGCGCCTCTGGGCGCCGCCCAGGGGCATTACATCGAGCGGGAGGAGTTTGCGCGTCTGCTCACCCGTTATTACCGCCGGCGGGGTTGGGATGAGGAGGGTCGCCTGCCCGCGAACCGGATCGCGGAGCTCGAAAGTCTGGTGGCGGCCGGCGCCTGAGGCGCCGGCCGCCACCAGAAGCCCGCTCTACCCGGCCGCCTCCCGCTCCCGCTTCTCTTTCAGGGCGCGCCATACCTTCTCGTAGGAGAGGGGCAGGCTGTCCACGCTCACGCCCATGGCGTCGAAGATGGCGTTGCGGAAGCAGCCCATGGTGGGCAAGGTGGCTCCTTCCCCCACTTCCTTGACTCCCCAAGGCCCGGCCGGATCGTACGACTCCACCAGCTCGGAGTGAACCCGCGGCATGTCGAGCGCGGTGGGCAGGCGGTACTCGGAGAGGTTGGCGTTGAGGATGCGGCCGTTGCCGTCGAACTTGACCTCCTCCCAAATGGCTTCGCCCATGCCCATGAAAAGGGCGCCGTGTACCTGCGCGTGCAGCAAGGAGGGGTTGATCACCGTGCCGCAGTCGTGCACGTCCCAGACGTCGAGCACCTTGATCTCGCCCGTCTCCTCGTCGATCTCCACCTCCGACACCTGGGCGGCGAAGCTATAGGCCGGGGAGGTGCCCACCGGTGCTCCCTTGAAGGTGCCACCCAGCTTGGGCGGGGTGTAGGAGCCCTTGCCCACCAGGGGTCCCTTGGTGACGAAGTGGCGGCGCGCCACCTCCCCGAAGGTGAGGGTCGTCTCGGGATTGTCCTTGGCGAAAACCCGGCCGGCGCGCACGTCGAGCTGCTCCGGGGGGAAGTCCAGCATCTCGGCGGCGGTCTCCAAGAGCTGGCGCTTGACCTCTTCCCCCGCCTGGCGGACAGCCGCCCCCGACATGAGGGTCTGTCGGCTGGCGTAGGCGCCGAAGTCATGGGGGGTGGTCTCGGTGTCGGCGGCCACGATCTTCATCTGTTCGTAGGTATAGCCCATGGCCTCGGCCGCCATTTGGCAGAGCACGGTGTCGGAGCCCTGGCCGATGTCCACGGCGCCGGTGTAGAGGGTGGCCGAGGTGCCGTCCTCGCCGACCTTGATCATGGCGGCGGCATGGGGCAAGTCGGTGCGGTAGATGGGGTAACCGGCGCCGGAGACGAAGCTCCCGGTGGCTACGCCGATGCCCCGGCCCTTGGGCAATTTGCCCTTCTTCTCCCTCCAGCCCGATATCTCCCGGGCTTTCTCCAGGCAGGCGCGGAGCTCGCAGGAGTTCACCTTGAACTCGTTGGGGGTGACGGTGTTCGGCCGGCGGGCGTTGCGTATGCGGATCTCGATGGGGTCGATGCCCAGGTCTTTGGCGATGTTGTCCAGGTGGGCCTCGAAAGCGTAGCGGGGTTGAGGCGCCCCGTGGCCGCGCTGGGCGCCGCAGGCGGGCAGATTCGTGTATACCCGGAGCATGTCGAAGCGGAAGTTGTCGAACTCATAGGTGAGGGTGAGCATGGCGCCGGCGTAGTACGCGGTGGCGATGCCCAAGCTGGTGTAAGCCCCCCCATCCATGATGAAGTCGGCGTGTACGCCCAGGATCTTGCCGTTCTCGTCGACTCCGGTGGTCAGGGTCATGTATTGGCGGTGGCGGCCCCGGTTGTGGGCAAACATCTCGGCGCGGTCGTAGAACATCTTCACCGGGCGGCCGGTGATGCGGGCGAGCACAGCTCCGGCAAACTCCAGGCCGGTGGGCTCCAGCTTGCCGCCGAAGCCGCCGCCGACGTAGGTCTTGAGGACGCGCACGTTGCCCATGGGCAGCCCGAATTCGCGGGCGATGTAGTACTGGAAGTAGTGGGGTGACTGCGTGCTCGAGTAGACAGTGAGCTTGTCGCCCTCCCACATCGAGGTGGCCGTATGCGGCTCCAAGGGCGTTTGGTAGGTGCGGTTGCCCACGAAGGTGTCGGTACGGACATAATGGGCGCGGCGGAAGGCCTCGTCCACGTCGCCGAAGTTCTGGTGGATCTCGGCGTTGATGTTGCGCGGGAATTCGTCGTGGATCTGGGGTTGGTCTTCGTCCGTGGCGTGCAGGGGGTCGAGCACGGCGGGCAGCACCTCGTACTCCACCTTGATGGCCGCCAGGGCCTTGTAGCAGGTCTCTTCATCCACGCAGGCCACGGCGGCCACCTTGTCGCCGACGAAGCGGACCTTGTCGATACAGAAGATGTTCTCGTCCCAGCGGGCGGGGCTGATGCCGTACTTGAGAGTGGGCGCGTCCTTGTGCGTGACCACCGCCTTTACGCCGGGGATCTTTTCCGCCTCGGAGGTGTCGATGGAGAGGATGCGGGCGTGGGCGTGGGGGCTGGTGAGGATCTTGCCGTAGAGCATGTTGGGGAACTTCAGGTCGGCCGTGTACTTGGCCGTGCCCGTCACCTTCTCGCGGGCGTCGATCTTGGGCACGCTGTGGCCGATGACGGCATAGTCCTGTTTGGTGTCTGTGCTCATCGGGCCTCCTCCCCGAGACCGGCGGTCACTCCCGCGGCGTTGGTCGTCGCAGTGGCGGCGGATGCGGAGGCGGCGGCGGTTTGCGGCGCAGAGCCATCGGCGGCCGCCAGGATGGCTTTCACGATATTCACGTAGCCGGTGCAGCGGCAGAGGTTGCCGGCTATGGCCTGCCGGACCTCGAGCTCGGTGGGGTGGGGGTTCCGCGTGAGCAGGGCCTTGGCGGAGAGGATCATGCCCGGCGTGCAATACCCGCACTGCACGGCGGCGTTGTCGATGAACGAGCGCTGCAGGCGGTCGAGCTCTCCGTGCTCGGCCACGCCCTCGATGGTGACGATGTCATGGCCGTCGGCCTCCACAGCCAGAACTAGGCAGGCGTCCACGGGCTTGCCGTCCAGCAGCACGGTGCAGGAGCCGCAATCGCCCAGCTCGCAGCCCTTCTTGGTACCGGTGAGGTCGAGTTCGTCGCGCAGCACGTTCACGAGGAGAGTGTTGGCCTTGACGACGATCGTGTGCGGGTCGCCGTTGACGGTGAGGTCGATCACGTAGCGCTTGACGCCCTGTCTGTCGGCTATGGCCTGCATGGTGTGGTCCCCTTTTCTCTATGCGGTTGTGGCCGGTCGCCCCTGCGGCGGCTAGACGTGACCCTCGGTGATGGCCCGCTTCAGAGCCCGGCGGGTCAACGCCCGCACCAGGTCGAGCCGATACTCGGCCGACCCCCGGATGTCGGAGATCGGCAGGGCGCAGCAGGCCGCCGCTTCCCCGGCTTCGGCCAACAGGTCGTCGCTCCACCTCTTGCCTACCAGTACCTCTTCGGCGTCCTTGGCCCGGACGGGCACGGGATAGACAGCCCCCAGGCAGATGCGCGCGGCGCGGATGACATCGCCCTCCATGGTCACGGCCACGGCGACGCCCGCCACCGAGAGGGCGCCCGAGCGACGCAGGCCGAACTTGATATAGGTGCTACCGGTTGTGTCCTGCTCGGGGAGGACGACCTCGGTGAGGATCTCGCCCTCCGGGTCGATCACGCAGCAGGAAGGGCCGGTGAAGAAGCTGTCCAGAGGTACCGAACGGCTGCCCGTGGAACCCACCAGCGTGATGGAGGCATCGAGGGCGATGAGGATGGGGGGCAGGTCGGCGGAGGGGATGGCGTTGACCAGATTGCCCCCGACGGTGCCGCGGTTGCGTACCTGGTTGTTGGCCATCTGGTGGGCGGCCTCGCTCACGGAGAGAAAGCGCTCGTGCAGTATGGGGGAGTTCACCAGGTCGTTGTGTGTGGCGAGCGCCCCGATAACGACGCCCCGGCCCGGCTGGTAAGTGATACCTTTCAGCTCGTGGAGGGCTTTCAGGGAAACCAGGGCCGTGGGCGCCAAAAGGCCGTGCTTCATCTTGACCAGCACGTCGGTGCCGCCTGCCAAGACCTTGGCGCGTGGCCCCAACGCATTCAGGAGGTTGCAGGCCTCCTCGAGGCTTTCCGGAGCGTAATAATCGAAGTCCGGCAGGTACATGGACCTTTACCTCCTCTGCGGCTGCGGTCGGGCACAGCCTCTCCCTGTCGACCGGTTTGCGCCCCCCGAGGCATCGGCATTAACTGGCCGACCAATCAATCCCACCGCGAGTATAGCACCGGGCCGGGCGGCCCGGCCAGAGCATGAGGCGGCTATTCCCCACCGCAAGGGGGTGTTCGGGATGTTGAAGGAGCATGCGGGGAGGGATTCCGCGCCCGCCGGCCTGCCCGACCTTTGGCGGTTGGGTCCGGCGGAGGTCGTCGCCGCCGTCGGAGCCGGGGGGAAGAGTTCGCTCCTCGAGGTGCTGGCTCGGCACTACGAGCGGGAGGGGGCTCGAGTGCTCGTCACGACCACGACCAAGGTGCGGCCCCCCGCGTCGGGCGGCCGGCCGCTGGTGTTGGGGGAGAGCTTCGCGGAGCTGGCGGCGATCCTGGGTCGCGAGGGGGGACCGTTGCGAGGCGACGAACCGGGTGCCCCACGAACCGGTGGGAGTAGCCCCTTGGTGGGACGACGTTGCCACGGGGGCAAGGTGGAGGGTCTGCCCTCGGACTGGATTCGCGGGCTACGCGATCTGCCCGGAGTGGCGGCTGTGCTGGTCGAGGCCGACGGTTCGGCGGGTCGCCCTCTCAAGGCGCCTGCTGCCTGGGAGCCCGTGGTGCCGGACTGCGCCGGCTTGGTGGTGGGCACGGCGGGCCTCGATGCCCAGGGAGCATTTCTCGACGAAGGCGCCGTGCACCGGCCGGAGCTCCTGGCCGGGCTGCTGGGTTTGCCCCTCGGATCGCGGCTGCCGCCGGCCGCGCCGCTACTTGCCCTGGAGAGGGGATACGCGGCCGCGATTTCCCCGCCGGCTCGGTTCCTGGCTTTCCTGAACAAAGCGGATGTGGCCCCGCCGCCGGCCGCGCTGCGCGCGGCCGCGGCGCGGGCTCCCTTCGAAGTATGGACCGGGTCGGTAGGCAGGGCCGGGCAGGGTCCCTGGTGGCCCGAGGGGGGGGAACCGGTGCTGGAAGTGCTGCGGCCGGCCGACACGCGGCCGGCCGCCATCGTGCTCGCCGCCGGGCTGGCGCGGCGCATGGGGGGAGACAAAGTCTTGGCCGCGCTGGGCGGCGGCACGGTGCTCGGCCGCGTCGGAGGGGCGGCGGTAGGCTCGGGTGCCTGTGCCGAGGTCATCGTGGTGGCCGGGGTCGACACGGACCGGGTGGGCGCGGTGCTTCGCCGAGAACTGCCCGGGGGCGGCTTTCGGGTGGCGCAGAACCCCCATCCGGAGCGGGGTATGGCCTCCTCCCTGCACGTGGGGGTGAGAGCCTTGTCGGCGGCCCGCGATGTGCTGGTGTTGTTGGGTGACCAGCCTTTCGTTACGGCTGCCACGATCGCCCGGTTGCTGGAAGCCCGCCGGCGCCACCCCCGAGCGGCCGCGGTGGGCCTTGAATGGCGGGGCTCCGTGCGGCCCCCCGTGGTGTTGTACCGGTCCTTGCTGCCGCAGATACTCGAGCTGACTGGGGACCGAGGAGCGCGGTCGTTGCTGGAACGCTACGCCGGGGCGGTCGTGGGGGTGCCGGCAGAAGGCCGCGAGCTTCTGGACATCGACGAGCCGGGCGACCTCGCCCGGGCCCGCACCCTCGAGGGCGGCGGCTGAGATTTCCGCCACGCCCGCAACCCCGGCGCAACATGCCTGTTAGCGTGCCAAGGCCTCATCCGGCGTGCCGGCCGGCCACCGGCGGACGGGGGCGGCCCTCTCCGGCTCCCTACGCGCGCCAAGGACTCTGCCGAGAGGGTGCAGCAACACGGAAGCTTGGCTGGTTGCCGTCCGTGCCAAAAGATCGGTCATCTCCAATGCTCGGTCGCGCTGGCCGTCTCTTGCGCTTTCTGATAGCCTCCCGCTGGTTCACTGAAGATCGACGCGGGTTCACCGGCGGCAGGTGGTGGGCGCGCGTGGTGGAGATCGCGGCGGCGCCGGGGGCGCCGCCGCAGCGGGGGGACGCATGGCTGTCTTCGAAGAAGCCGAAGGGTTGTACCGCATCCCGGTGTTCACACCCTTCGACACCCCGCAGACGAACGTCTACGTCCTGCGGGGAGACCGGATCGGGTTGGTGGACACGGGGCTCAGGCACCCCAAGGCCCGCGACGATCTGCTCGGGGGGCTACGTAGCCTCGGTGTGAGGCACGAGCACGTGGAGGTTGTCGTCGTGACGCATGCGCACGTAGATCACGCGGGTATGGCCTGCGACTTCACGGGCGCGGAGATCCTCATCGGTCGGCGCGATGCGCACAAGGTCCGGGATTTCCCCGGACACCTGCGCGCCTACGCCGCGGCCATGCGCCGCCTCACCGAACCCTGGGGTGTGCCCGGGTTTCTGGCGGACTCGGTGGAGGATCTGTTCACCGATATGATCAGCATGGGAGGCTCGGTCCCCCATGTGCGCGAGCTCGTTCAGGGCGGCATCCTCTCGGGGCTCGGGCCCGACCTCGAGGTGTACGAACTCCCCGGGCACACCGAGGGTCTGGTTGCCCTTTTCCGGGCGGCGGACGGGGTGCTCCTATCCAGTGACCATTTGCTCGCCGAGATCACGCCGAACCCCGGTCTCTACGTGGAGGGAACCTCCCCACCCCGCAGCGGCCTGGCCGACTACATCCGTTCACTCGACACGCTGCGCCGTCTCCCGGTCGCTCGGGTGCTCCCCGGTCATGGGGCGCCCTTCGGGGGAGCGCAGGAACGCATCGAAGAGATCGAGGCGCACCACGAAGCCCGGCTGGAGGTGGTACGGAAGGCTGCCGGCCGGGGGCGGAGCGTGTTCGAGATCAGCGCGCACATGTTCCCGCACGTGCGGGCGGAGCACGCTTTTCTGGCTTTGCGCGAAGTGTATGGCCATGTGGAGATCCTCCTGGAGCAGGGACGGCTCGCCCGGCGCATGGAGGGATCGGTGGAGATCGTCAAGGCGGCGTGAGCGGGAGTCTTCCCAGGGAGAACGCCGTGCCCGTAGGCTCGTGCCGGGTGCCCTTCTCCGAGCTCGCCCGGCGCCTGGAAGCGGTGCAGTCCGGGCTGCGCGCGGAGGGCATCACCGCGGCCCTGGTGGTGCAGAACGTGGACCTGTTCTACCTGACAGGCTCCATCCAGGAGGGTCACTTGCTGGTACCGGCCGTCGGCGAGCCTCTGTATCTGGTGCGCCGCGATGTGGCCCGCGCCCGGGCGGAATCGAGTCTTCAGCGCGTCGAGGCTCTCGAGAGTCTCCGCCGCCTGCCGGCGGTCCTGGCCCGGGAGGGCGTGGACCTCGAGGGCACTCTGGGTCTCGAGCTCGATGTACTGCCGGTCAACGTTTTCCGCCGCTACGAGGCCCTTTTCCCCGGGATGCGCCTGGTCGACTGCTCGGGCGTGATCCGCCTCGTCCGGTCGGTCAAGTCGGCTTTCGAGCTCGACGTGCTCCGCCGGTGTGCCGCTCAGGCGGAGGTCGTGATGCGGGAGGCGTCCGCCGTGCTGCGCGAAGGGATGACCGAGATCGAGCTTTCCGCCCACCTGGAGGCCGTGGCCCGCCGCTCCGGCCACCAAGGGATCGTGCGCTTCCGGGCGTTCGGCCAGGAGATGCTGCTGGTGCACGCGTTTGCCGGCGAAGATGCGGCCGTCGGCTCCTACATGGACGCACCGTTGGGAGGGCGAGGCCTCACTCCGGCCGTCGCTCAAGGGGCGGGCCGTCGCCACATCGGTCGCCACGAACCCGTGGTGGTCGATTTCGCCGGAGCGGTGGACGGGTACCTCGTGGACCAGACCCGGGTACTAAGCCTGGGCCCGCTGCCGCGGGAGCTGGCCGACGCGCACGAGGCCTGCCTGCGGATTCAAGACGCGGTGGTGGCTCGGGTGCGACCGGGCGCCGTCTGCGGCGATCTTTATGCGGCCGCCGTGGAACAGGCTGAAGTCATGGGCTATGGAGACCACTTCATGGGAGCCCGCCCTAACCAGGTAGGGTTCATCGGGCACGGGGTGGGGCTGGAGATCGACGAGCCGCCCTACCTGGCGCGCGGAGCGCGGGGTGTGCTGGTCGAGGGGAACGTTTTCGCCCTGGAGCCGAAGTTGGTATTCCCCGGGTGGGGGGCGGTCGGCGTAGAGAACACGTGGGTGGTCACGGCTTCCGGGGCCGAGCGGATCACGCTCGGTTGCGACCACGTGTGGGAATCGCCCGCCGACTGAAACGCCGTTGTCCCGGGTCATTTGGCGGCTCGTGCCTCTCCGAGAAAGGATCGGGCCTTTCTCGGGGGGGAGAGAAAGGCCCGTATTGGGGGGCTCGGTCGTTGTGCCGGGTTTCATGTACCGGCCCGGCAATTCTAGCCCACTCGGTCACCTCGGTAAAGGGTCGAGCACACGGAATCCCCATTGTTTAGCCGAATCGGCAAATAGATCAGTCCGCCTGCAATGTCTCCGGGGGCAAAGCCGGGAGCTGCCCTCCGTTGTCCGGATTGATCACCACCCTCATA
>JAMDDA010000034.1:4285-12484 GCA_023488925.1 Actinomycetota bacterium | reverse complement strand
GTATCCAAGGAGGCTCCTAGTGCCCACCTACACCTGGCCGCACGCGCACCTCGCTCACGCGCTCACCGAGCAACTGAAGTTCTCCACGCTGGCGGAGGGCCGAGTGACCACCCAGGTGCCCCGAGAGCGCGTGTATCCGCTGCTCGTGGTGCAGGAGGCTGGTCTCGGGCGCTTGGGCACCGACGCCGCCATCCAGGCCGATGAACCGCGGCTGCAGATCGACGCCTGGGCCGAGAGCAAGCAGGAGGCCCAGGCTCTGGCCGCCCAGGTCTTCCGGCTCCTCGACGCCCGGTTCAACGGGGCGCTGAAAGATACGGTGCTGCTCACGGGGGACGAGAGTCACCCGGGCGACTTCTACCAGATCAAGGTCGAGCGCATCGCCCGGTCCGGTGGGGGCGACCCGTACTTTGACGAGCACGCGCGTGCGTGGCGGGTGACCAGCTACTACGAAGTCAAGGTGAACCTATGAGCGCGGTTACGCTCACCGATGGCGCCCTGGTGGTCACCATCCATGAGGCCCCGGAGGAGCGCCCGAGCCGGGCCCGACCCTTCGCCCTCCAACCGGACACCCTGGGAGCCCCGGTCATCTACGAACGCACCGACGCCCTGGTGGAGGTTCCTCTCTCCGGGCGCCTCTTGACCAAAGGGGACGTGGTCATTCTGGAGACGTGGAGCGAGGAAGGGGCGCTACTAACCTTGACTGAGCGGGACGGCACTACGAGCCCCGGGTGGCGTGTCAAGCCCGGGCCGGCCCCACGCATCCGGCGCAAGGATGGGGACTCGGCCGACTGGCTGGTGGATCTACGATTGTGGAGGCTTCCGTGAGCGATGTGCAGGTGACGGCCGAGGGCATGCCTGCCCTCCATGTGGGGGGAGTGCGGTATCCCCTCTTCTTCTCCCTGCTCGGCAACAAGCGCTGGGCCGAGCACCGGGGAGTGGCCTTCGAGGAGATCATGCAGGGGGGCTGGAGCCCGCTGGATCTCTCCCTGGAGGATCTGGCTCGCCTGCTCACCATAGCACTCGAGGGCGGGGAGATTCGTCGGCATCTCGTAGAAGGCGGGGAGAAGCGCGTGATCGACGGGGAGCTCGTGCAGTGCATCTTTGCCCGGTATCACGCCGGGGAGATCACGCCTCTCATCCTCGCGGCCTGGAATCAGCCCCCTCGGGCGCCAGTGGACCCTCAAGCGCCCCCGGCGGCCCCGCCAGCTGGGGGCTCATCCTCCGAATAGCGCACAGCCTGGGACTCCGGCTCCCGGACCTGTCCCTCATCTCAGCTCGGGAGCTCGAGGAGCTGACCGCTCCCCCTGACGAGACCGAGCAGACAGCCGACCTCGACCCCACGGCAGGCTTTACTCTCTAGGAGGGATCTGTGACCGGCGTCTTCGACCTCAACTCCAAGCTCACGGTGGACCTGACCGACCTCGAGCAGATACCGCCCAGGCTGCGGCAGACCGTGGCTGAGGCCGGCGACCAGACGGCCCGTATACGCACTGAGGTGGACGCGAAAGACGCCCACGTTGCACTACGTGGCCTGGAGCAGGATGTAGCCAAGGTAGATAAGATGGTGGCCCAGCCGCAGGTATCAGTGGCGACGACCGACGTCGAGCAGGGATTCAAACGCCTCCAGTATCTGGCACAGCACCTGGACCAGCTTGAGATACGCCCCGAGATCGACGCCATGCAGATCACTCTGGCGCGGAAGCGCGTCATGGAGCTAGAGCGGAGATGGGAAGAGCTAAACGCCGCGCCCAAGGTGACTCTCAAGGTGGACAACTCACAGGTGCAGGAGGCGGCGAAGGCAGTTGAGACCGTGGTAGTAGGTCCCTCCGCGCCTATCAGGCCAGGAGGCCCAAGAGAGGGAGCGACGGGAATCTCCGGGATCGTCGCCGGCCTGGCCAAGGCCCGCACCGTGCAGGGCCTCGTGACCACCTATGCGATTGGCCGGACCATCCGTGAGGTGGAGAGGGGTATAAAAGCTACTGTCGTGCCTGCTGTGGCTGAGCAGAGGCGCCAGCGTGCGGTGGCCCATCAATTCGGCACCCAGGGGCCCCAGATAGAGATGCTCGTCAAGCAGCTCTCCGACGCCACCGGGTATCTCGCCCAGGACTTTGAACAGGCGGCGCTCGCCGGCCGCGCTCTGGGGCCTCTGAGCGACATACCAGCCGAGGCGGCCGCTAAACAGACCGAGGCCATCCGCAAGCTGCTACCTGCGGCCGCCGGCATCGCCGCCACCTCGCCCGATAAGAGCCTGCAGAACGTGGCCGGGGCCTTCTCCGAGCTCACCTCTGCCATCAACGGGTCAGAGTCGGCCCAGCAGCGGCTGGGGATAGATCTCTCCGACGTCCACATGAAGACCGTGGCCTGGGGCGGGGCGCTGGCCAACACCTGGGAGACCCTCTCCGAGGCCGAAAAGAACCAACACCGATACAGCGAGGCCATCAGGCAGACCAGCGATCTTTTGGGCCAGGCCGAGGATGAGGGCTCTCTCGAGTACCAGTGGCGCCAGCTGACCAAGCAGATCGATGAGATGGCCCTGGCCCTGGGAGGCGACCTCATTGACAACCTGGCCGGCTTGGTGTTCATGATCAATGCCATGGTGGAGGCCGTCAAGAAGGTCCCGGATCTCATCCCGGATTGGGCCAAGGACATGGCCAAGACGCTCGTTGAGCGGTCACCCGTGGTCGGGCCGCAGGTGAGACTCTGGGAACAGATCGGGCGCACGACGGCCTCATGGGCGGACAAAGCCAAGATGGAGAATGCCGCCAAGAGCCTGACCAACGAAGAGGCGATCCGGGTCAACTACTACGTGAACGATATGGGCCTGAGCAAGACCGACGCCATAGAGCTTGCGAAGAAAGTGACCCGAGTCGACGCCGAAAGGGGTACTTCGACGCTTATCCCCACGCCGGTGGTGACCCTGCGTGACGCAACCAGAGGCGGTCTCACCCTCGACGCCGGAAGCTACGCGCCATCGAACTACTGAGTCTCGGCTTGAGTCTCAACCTCCAGGATCTCCAGATAAAGACCATCCAAGAGTAGCGCCCGCTTTGGCACTCCGAGCGCAGTCGTGTAGTCAAGCGTGCCCTTGAAGACACCCCACACATCTAGAACGTCGCCCTCAAGCACGTACGAGGCACTGGTCCAATGGATGTATACGGCTTCTGATGGGTCGTACCCGTACGGCGCCTCTCGCACAGCTATGAGGAAATCGTTGCCATCGTCGCCTTCGGGGAGGAGCTGAGTCACCTGTCCGCGGAATCGGACGACCAGGCCAATGTTGGACTTGTCATATAGTAGTTCGCGGAAGTCACCGGCCACTGCAATCCGCTTGATGTCTTGCACAGTGAGGGTGGCGTCCTGCCCGGGGCTGGCCGTTGGACTCCGCGAGACGCCATAAATGACGATGAGCGCCCCGATGAGAAGCAGGGCACTCAGACCCAGGCCGAACTGCCAATGTTTGGCTAACCATGCAGGCCGCCGCGGATTTGTGCGCACCGAGGACGACGTCGCACACCGCGCACAGGCCCTGCCCTCTACGACCAGCCTGCCACACGCCGGGCAGCGCACCATCTTGAGGTTCTGAGATTCCATCTATGCCCCCGTGGGCCGCATCTAGGCTTCGCCATCCATCGGCAGAGCGCTCGCTCATCTTGAGACTACCAGGAGGTCCCCATGCCCACTCAGCGGCTGCTCACTCAAACTGAGTATATCTCCCTGACCGACAAGTACGCCAAGGCCATCGAGTACCTTCTGGCTGCCAAGGGGGACGAGGACACCCTGGCCACCGCCGCCTACCAGGCACGTCTGACCCGGGATCAGCTGGTGGCTTTCTCTCAGCCGGACGAATACAAGATTACGGCCGATCTCGATGACGCCGTGGGGGCGGTGGTGACGGCAGTCTCCCGGGAGAGCGATCTCGTGAGCTACTTCGCCAACTTCAACTCGGCCGTTCTGTCCCATCTCGGTCAGGATCTGAACACGTGGCTCACGGCTGGAGGCCTACGGGTGCACCACTACTGGCGCCGGGGCGGCAACACGGCCATCGCCGCCGCCAACGTCTTCCCTCCGGTGACCATCCTGGGCAGCTTCGCCGTAACCGGCGCCGGCGCCGGCACATTCACCGACGGGCAGGCGGTCGATACTGCCACCTACGGCGGCGCCCAGATCGAGCTCGAGGTGACTGGGAATCCCATCGGCGCCGCCAACATCGACGTAACCGTGGCCTCGGTGCTCGCTGACGGGTCGACCGCCAACAAGGTCGGCACCATCCCCTCCGGCTCGCCGATCGGCACCAAGGTCGCGTTGGGGGCGGCCTCAGACCGGGTGGTCAACATCACCGGCATCACCATCGCGGCTGGAACGAACGGTGACGCCTTCCGGGTGCAGACCCGGGAAGACCGGGTGATCTAGGGTGGCCCGCAAGAAAAGCGAAGTGGGACCGTCCCGCATGAAGGGCCCGCGTCTGTTTCTGGTCTTCACCGGCGCCCCCGGTTCCCGCTATGTGTGGGAGGGCGGCGCCCGGTCTCTCGCGCCCGGCGAAGGTGTGGAGGTCCAGACCGTGCGGGGCGAGAATGGCTTGGGTCCGACGGAATCCCACTTCGCTGCTCTCTTCGCTCGGGGTGAGGCGGTGTTGGAGGCCCTACCCTGATGCGCGTCTGTTTCGTGGTCGGGCACGAGGACACGCCCGAGGCCTACTGGCGCGTCCTCCTCCCGGCACGCCACT
The DNA here is from genome assembly GCA_023488925.1 of Actinomycetota bacterium. Classification (GTDB taxonomy): domain Bacteria; phylum Actinomycetota; class Thermoleophilia; order RBG-16-64-13; family RBG-16-64-13; genus JAMDDA01. The sequence goes on along the minus strand of JAMDDA010000034.1, from coordinate 7,761 downwards.
TCCGCGCCCCGGCCCTGCTGCTCGACGCCCCCGGGGCCATGGAGACCGCTCTTTCGGCCGAGGTTCTCTGGCTCCACTCCCCGACCGGTTTCGCCGCGGCTGAGCTCGCCGAGAAGGCCCGGGCGAAGGGCAGGCGCGTCGTGGTCGATCTCTCGGAAGACCCCTGGCTGCGGGTGGAGTGCGACCAGGGCTACAACGAGCATCGTCTGGGCGCCTGCGCTCGAGCGCTGGAGGCGGCGCACCTGGTGGTGGTCGCCTCCCCGGCCCTGGTCTCGGCCTTCGCTTCCTACGGGCGCGCCCAGCTGGTCGAGCCCGTAGTTCCCCTCGCGGGCTACGAGCCTATTCCACCGCGGGAGCCGAAGACGCTCTGCTGGTGGAGCGACGGCCGCCAGCGCCGCGGCTTCGAGGGGGTGGCACAGGCGATCACACAGGCATTCGATCACGAGCCCGCGCTCGAGTTGCGGCACGTGCAGTACGCCCACCTGCGACCCCTGATCGAGGGCATGGCCGACAGAGAGGCCCGCGCCGCCCGGGCTGGGCACTTCCATGCCTACCTGGAGGGTGATCTCGGGGCGGACGGCAATCTGCGAATGCTCCGAGACGCGGCCCGCCCCTGCTGGCTGGGCCTCGAGACCTACCCGGCCGGGGGCTACCAGGAGACGGTGAGCGACCTAGCCCTTCTGCGTATGGCCGCTCTCGGGGTGCCAAGCCTGACCACCCGCCCGACGAATGCCCCGGGGATCATCTCAGCGCCGGCCGAGATCTGGGGCGAGGTTCTTCCGGACCTGCTCGCCGACCAGACTCGTAGAGAAGAGCTTTCCCGCGCGGCCCGCGCCTGGGCCGAGAGGCGGAATGCCTATGAGCGCTACCACACCATCCTCGAGGAGGTCCTCACATGACCGTCCACACCCACAAGATCCGCAAGAGTGCTCGGGCCGAGAGCGAGAAGCTCCCCGACATCACTGGCACCAAGATCACCTACGCCGGTGGGGTGGAGTGCCAGATCGAGGTGACCCAGCGGCGCAACGACGAGCCCACCATCTCGGCCGGCTCTACCATCACCGTGGGTGGCCGCACCGGAGTGTGCACCGAAGCGAGCACTGAGATACTGCCCCAGTACAAGCTGGACGGGGCCATCGTCTGGGAGGCCAACTACACCCTCGCGACCGACGGAGATTCCGTCTAAGCCATGACCCTCGAGTTCGGGAAGATCCTCACCGGCCACAACTGCACTCTGGGTGGTCAGACCATAATCTCCCTGTCGGCCACCGAGGACATCGAGGCCGACTACGCCACCGCGTCGGCTGTCTGCCTGGCCCCCGGCGGTCATCATGCGAAGGGGGCCACCGTCCAGTCCATCGAGGGCGGGGTCTCGACCGGCTGGTGGGAGGTCGAGGACCCGGTCACACTGCGCTCGGGCGCGCGCACCTGGAGGCGCAGGGCGGGGGAGTTCTCCTACGCCCACCTGCCCCTGGTCTCCTATCGGCTGCGGCGCAAGGGATACCGTCAGGCCCGGGCCACGCTTTCGCGGCATACCCTGGGGAGCGCTTGGCCGCCCAAGTTCTGGAGCCGGGACCACTACTTGCAGCAGGAGCGCATCTCTAACGAGGCCTGGATGAACGGGCAGCAGTCCTGGTGGGACGCCCAGGCCACCTTCGAGGGCGTCAAGGTGGTGGGAAGCGGGCGGGAACTCATCGAGACCCTCTGTCGCTGGGTCGGTCTACCGGTTTCCTTTGATAGCTCCGTGGGCGCGATCTCTCCGCCCGCGGAGTACATCCCCATCGGCAAGGCTGTGATCGCCGCCGTGAAAGAGGTGGCCGCCTGGGGTGGAGCGAGCGTCTACCTGGACCGGAACGGGCTCCTGCATGTCTATGACTTTGCGAGGAAGTTCGGGTCGGGTGGAGCCGCGCCTGCGCTCGCGGCCGTGCTCGAGGAAGAGCAGCACGACTTGCTGTATCCCACCACCCACGTGACCGTGGTCGGCACCGCCTTCTACGACGAGTGGAAGACCGACTTCGTCCGGCAAGGAGGCGCGGGCGGCGGCTTCTTCCAGACCGAGTTCATCCGCCACGCCATGGCGGTCGAGGTGACCGAATCTCTGGCCGGGATCGAGAGCACCCGGCCGGTGGAGGAGCGCATCGAGATCCGGGAGTACTCGGTGGTGCCCTCGCTCGCTCAGAGAATCGCCCGCGAGCGTCTGACCCGCATAGCGCTTCAGGCCGGGGTTAGGCGCGTGCGGGGCCCGGCCGAGGGCTCTCAGTCCCTGGAGCCCTACAAGAATCACGTGTTCACCGTCTCGCGCACGCTCGAGTGGACGGGCTCCTCCTACCGCTACGAGGTCGACTGCACCTACCCCACCAGCGGCATGGTCTGGGGCGGCAGCGTCACCGACCCCAACTGGCGGTGACTCAGATGCGCATGCCCACCCAGATTGAACTCGAGCAGACCTTCGGCGGGGCCGGTCCCGCGGCCCGCACCCGCTCTATCCACCAGGATCTGCGCGAGGAGGAGGCCCGCGGGCGGCTCATGCGGAGTGCTCAGGTGGACGACAACTGCCGAGTGTCGACCACCATCACGGCCACGTTCTCCGGCGACGCCGCAGCCACAGGCCGGTACCTGACAGGCTGGATCGAGTTCGGACGCATCCGCTTCCTGGGGGTGCCCGATTTCACCACCGGGTCCACCCGGCTCGCCCAAGAGGGAGAGCCCACGTTGAACCCCGATCTCTCGAATTTCAATCCGACCCAGCACTTCGTCATGCCCTGCGTGGCTCAAGTCGCGGGCTATCGCTGGGAAAAGGGCTTCCCGGTGGCGGCCAAGTGCTTCATCGTCGCTCTCGGGCCCGTCCCCGACGGCTTCCGGGCGGCGGTCTCGGCAGTGTGGTCCGGTCCCGGCGTCCGTATGGAGTAGAGGAGCCTACATGCCCGACACCAGAACTGCCCGCACAGCCTATGCCGCTCTGCTGGCTCTAATGGCGCAGCCAGTGGCCTCCGCCCAGGACTGGAGCTTCCCCTACTGGAACGTCCTCTGGCTGGACGCGCTCCTGCGCGGTCTGGCCGAGGCTCCCCGCGACGGCGTGGCGCACGTCACCGCTCCCACCCTGGCCCCCACCACCGCGCTCACCACGGGCGGCTACCTGGCCGCCGGGCGTTCCCTGGAAGTGGTGCAGACCTTCGTGGACGCCCACGGTCGGGAGACGGACGCGTCGCCGCTGGCTACCATCTCCACGGGCACGGCCATCACCGACCCGGCGGCGGCCCCTACCTTCGGGGCTATCGTGGAGGACGCCACGGGCTTCGACGGCGGCCTCCTCGAGGTGTGGTTCTCCTGGACGGACGCCGCTGGCGGGGAGACGGTGGCCTCCCCCGGGGCCGCCACCAACCTGCCCTACCGGTCAGGCGGCCTCAAGAACCAGGTCACGGTGATCCTGCCGTCGACGCCCGCGGTGGCCGGCGCCGCCGGTGCCAACGTCTACA
>JAMDDA010000034.1:0-4275 GCA_023488925.1 Actinomycetota bacterium | reverse complement strand
AGGCCAATGCGCTCCCCGGCGGCAACGTGGTTCTGGCCTACAAGATCCTGGTGGACTCGGTGTCCCAGGCCACCCTCACCGGCACCGTCGCTGACTGCTACCGTACGGCGCCGACCGCCAACTCGACCAACGCGAACAAGGCCATCCAAATCACCGGCCGGCCGGCCAACTCCGGGGAATCTCCAGCGACGACCCGCTTCTACATTCGCCCGCAGGGCGAGGCCTGGACCGACGACGATCGGCGCATCAAGATCGCGGGCATCGAGGAGTGGGACCCGGCCACGGTGGTCTATCCCCTTATCTTCACGGGCGCCTTCGACGAGATCACTGCCGGCTTTCCGCCGCCGGTCTCCCAGGTCAAGGCTATTCGGCCCACCGATCTCGCCGCCGGGGAGAGCATTGGCATCCTGCCCCACGCCCAGCTCCCGCCCGAGGCGGTGCTTGAGACCGAGCTCGTGCTCTCGACAGGCGAGGGGATCATCTCCGGCCTCTCGGTGGGGGCGCACACACCGGCCGACATGGGGGTGCGGGTGCTGACGGGCACCGCCCTGCTGGCCGCCGGGCGCTTCGCTCCGGCCCCAGTCGATCTCATTATCCCGGCTGCCGATCCTACCAACCCGCGCATCGACCTGGTGGTGCTCACCGCGGCCGGCGTGGTCCAAGGACCCACCGAGAACTCTGCGCTCAAGGGCACGCCGGCCGCGGTCCCGGCAGCCCCGACCACCCCAGCAGGAGCTCTGAAGCTGGCTGAGGTGCGGGTGGACGCCGCCGCGACCTCGATCACCGCTGACAGGATCACCGACACGCGTGATCTCATCCCCACGGTGCAGACACTCAAGGCCACGGAGGCAGCGCACGAGGCCGACAGTCTGGCCCACTTCACCGGCACGGAGAAGGCGGACAGGCTCCTATCCGCCGCGCAGAAGACAGATCTCACGGACGGGGGAGAGACCTCTCTCCACACGCATCCTGGCCTCGGTGCCGCCGGGATGGCCGCGGCCACCGAGCTAGCGACCCGCCTTGCCATGCAGCTACTTGGGGACGAGGAGTTCTTCCTGGCGACGTTCCGCGGCTATCGGGCCGCCCGATGGAGGGAGATTCAAGCCATGCTCACAGCTGTAGCGAGCCACACTAGCCTGAAAGCCGACCTGGAGGACCACTGCATGCTTCTAGAGGATTTCGCCTCCGCCTACTGGTCGGCGGACGGCGTGATTACCGGCCTGGTCGCCTCGACCTCGGCCGACCTCACGATGCCGTATACGGCCGGGGACGCTCTCGTGGGCGGGACGGAGCATCTCGGCATCGTCGGGGGTAGTATCGCGCTCACGCCGTCTGTGACCAACTACGTCTACGTCGACACAGCCGGGACCCGGGGCGAAGCGACCGGCGGTTGGCCGGCCGAGCGGCACGCCAAGATCTGCACCGCCGTCTGTTCAGGAACGGCGGTCACCTCTGTCGACAACACCGTCAAGGTCGACCAGGGCGCCTACGACGCCGCGAGCGACCGGCTGAATGGTGTGGCACGCACTGAGACCAACATCCGCAGCGTCGCGACCGCGGATTCGGCCGGTAACTACTTCGGCAACACGAAGATGCAATCGCATTACTGGACGCCTGGGGCCGGGGCGAAGAAGATAAAAGTCCGTTGGCGGATCAAGGTGGCGGCGGCGGAGGCGGGCAAGAACATACGTATGCGACTCTGTCCGAACAACGCCTCGGGTTACCCCGACCTCGGAGCCGTCATCGAGACGGTCAACGCGCCGGACACCTCGGGCGGCTCGGGCGTGTACTATTGGCTCACCTGGGAGTTCGCCGAGTACACCTTCGGAGCGGATCAGTACCATTTCGTCGTCGATTGCCCCACGGCGTCCAACAACACCAACATCGCCTTCGACTTTAACAACACGGGTGGTACGAACCCCTGTTATTATTCGACGGACGGAGGCGCCACCTGGGCCGGCTCCTCCGGGCCGGCGTCGGACTACTATTCGGTCGCCTGGTCAGAGAAGACCTGGTATGCCCGTGCCAAGACCGGCCTCGCCGCTATCAATCGACTCTTCCAGAGTATGCGGAAATCGCTGAGTGACGGCTCCGCCTGGGATGCATACAAGCACGAAGCCATCATCGAGTGCCGAGTCGACGCCGGCGGCACTTGGCAGGCGATCCCGGAGGATGCCGAGCTCATACCGAGCGGGACGAACAAGGACCAGGTCGAGGTTCGGGCCCGCCTGCGCTCGCTCGATCCCTCGGGGGCTTACCCGATCATCGACGGGTTGGGCGTGGTCTGGGACGCATGAGCTTCCTCGTTCGCCCGTGGGAGTGCACGCGGACCCGCGCTCTCCCGGCCTCCTGGTCGTTCCACCTGAACGCCATCACTGGCGCGGGGGACACCACGCCGATCTACGGAGCGGTGATCCCCCACGCCGGGAGGATTTGGTTTTTTTTCTATGACGCGGCTACCGACCCGGGGCCATCGCGCTACGGCACCTATGACCCGGCTACCGACAGCTTCGACGGTCCTTACCTGGCGCCGCGTCCGGGCCGGTGGATCCCGTACACCTACGCGACCGGCCAAGGTGGCTCCTTCCTGCGATGGGGCGAGGAGTGGCTCATTCTGACCAATCAAGCCGGACCCCAGGCCGGGCCATGGGGTGTGGGTCCTCTGTCGATCGACTCTCAAGGGCATATGACCCTCATCCCGCAAGAGGGGCGCATGAGCCGAGCCCTCGGCGACGACGGGACGGGGCAACCATGCATCTGCGCGGGACCGCTCGTGCAGTCGGTCTACAGCGACGGGAACCTCATCACGACCAGCTCAGTCTATGGCTACCTACCCAATGGGTCGAGCTTCCTCTTCGGTACGCGCATCGGCGCGGTCTGGGATCCGTATTATGAGGGCGGCTCGGACTACTGGGAGGATGCGCGGATCGTGGGCGGGCGCATCCTCTCCCTGACACCGACTCGCAACTACCTGATCGTGCCGACCTCCGCCGAGAAGGACTCGGAGAACCTGGGTATCACCATTGGGCCCCTCGTCGGGCCGACAGCCGACCGGGCGCATGTGATCTATGGCGACTATGACGAGAGTCAGAATCCGGCCTCGGGTATTTACCGGGGTGACGAGTTCTGGGCGCTCGAGCGGGCCAATTACCGGGGGCTCGCCTACCCGGTCGAGCCGACTTCGAGGACGCTGCATGGCGACGCCGGGGGCGGGCCCACCGAGCACACTGCCGGCGACGACGGTCTGCTCTGGGGCGTCTACTCGACCAGTGACTACCGCAATGCAGACGACCCGGGGAGCGTGGTCCTCTACTTCGTGGACCCGAAGCAACCGACGCCTCTCCCGGAGCGGACTCGTGGCCTGGGGCGCATCGGCTGGGTGGGCTCCGGCTACTGGATCGACGACCATCTCCGGGTGCGCGATTCGGGGGTCGGCTACGCCATCGAGCCGGTCTCGGAGTCGGCCGAGACGGTGCTCACAACCATGGGCCTCTACGAGCGGCCCCGGAGTGGGCCCCTGGTCCTCCGGGAGCCGATCTTCTGCCGCTTGCCCTCGGGCTGGAGCGGCGAGTTTTGGACGGGCGCTACCGGGACCAACGGCGTGGTCGAAGGAATCCCTGCTGCCTTCGTCTCGCGCGACCCCTCCGGCCGCATCCTCGTCGGCCCACTACCCGACCCGACCTTCGGCTTTGCCAACCCCTTTGGCCTCGGCTGGCTTGAGAAGGATCCGGCCTACTCGGGGAGCTCGCCGAGCGTGGCCAACCCGCAGTACCGGATGCCCTCCATGAACCAGATGATCCCGGGTACGGGCTTTGTCCATCAACCGAAGTACGGCTACATCACGCCGGACGACAGGATCATCTACGTCGACCAGGACTCCTCGAAGACCCGCCTCGGGCAGATCGGGCCCGCGGGCTGGGAGAACCTGCTCACGCTCGCGGTGCCCACCGAGATCGGGGCCACCTTCTGGATTGTTCGCGGTGCGGGGCGGATTGGGCCACACATCGGCGGCCTCCGCGGCGGCGGCTGGATCGTCGGGGCGACCCTCTTCTTCAACTTCTGGGAAGACGAGGAGTCCTTCCCCCTCTGCATGAATCCGGCCTCGCCGCACTCGACGGTCCCCCGGACCGGCACCGACTACCTGCCGGCTCTTCCTGGACCCTGTGGGGAGGTCATGACGCCGCAGTTACGCGTCTACCTGGACGAGTGGACCACAGCCGCGCGGAGCTTCCTCGGGCCTGATGCGCTCCTTCTCTATAAGATCGGAAGCGCGTC
>JAMDDA010000125.1:8586-13246 GCA_023488925.1 Actinomycetota bacterium | reverse complement strand
GACCGGAGGAGGGCATGGAGATCCTGCGGGGCATGGCGGGGTTTGCCCCGGGAAAAGCCGGAGAGGGCGTTGCCGGGGAAGCTCAGGGCGGGGTTGAGGGGAGCGGGGGTTTCGCAGTGGGGAGCGGGTTTGAGGCTGGACCGCCGCCGCCCCTCAGCGACCTCGACCGGGCGGTGGATACCATCGTGGAGATGAAGAACGTCGCCGAGGTGGCGGTGGGGCTGGCCTATGCCTGTCTGATGTACGGAGAGCGGAGCCTCGCCGCCGAGGTGGAGGCCCTTGAAGCTCGTACCGACGAGATGCGCTTCGCCCTGGAACGGTGGGTGTTGCGCGCGGCCGGCGGCGCGGAGCGGCCCGAGGACCTGCGGGGCCTCCTCTACCTGGCCTCGGCCTCCGAGGTCATCGGCGACGCCGCCAAGCAGATCGCGTTCCTGATCGAGGACGGAGAGGAAGTCCACCCCGTGCTCTCCCTGGCCTTCAGCCAGGCCGACGAGGTGGTGGTGCGGGCGGAAGTGGGCACGGGGGCGCGGGCGGACGGAGTCGCTCTCGCCGAGCTGGACGTAGAGCGGGCCACCGGCATGTACGTGCTGGCGGTGGGGCGGGGCGGGCGCTGGGTCTACCGGCCCCGGCCGCAGATGCAGCTGCTGCCGGGGGACGTCGTGCTGGCCACCGGTCCCGACGAGGGTCGGTCTGCCTTCCGAATGTTGGTCCACGGGGACGGGCCGGACGAAGAGTGACCGGGCTCCGGGCGGCGCCACCCGGGCGACCGGCACCAGGCCCTGCCGGTTGGGGGCCGTCAGTGGCTGGTGGGCGGCACCGCGGTGGTCGGCGTCTGTGTGGGGGGTGGTCCGGTCGGGAAGGTGGAGGCAGGCGGCCTGGTAGTAGGGGGCATGGGCGGGCGCGTCGTGGGCGGGGTCGTGGGCGGGGGGCTGGTCACCGGCGGCGTGGTCGGCGGGAAAGTGGTCACCGGCGGGGTGGTGGAGCCGGTGCCGGGGTAGCCCGGGGGGTACGAGATCGGCGGAGCCAGGGTGGTACTGCTCGAGTCCGAGCTGCTGGTGGTGTCGACGGCGAAGCGGCTCGTGAAGTGGTAGTTGTACTCGACCGGCACGGCCGGCCGCACGAAATCCTCGACCGGGTAGTCCTTCATCATCTGCCGCATGAACTTGCCCCAGATGATGGCGGGGAAGCTCCCCCCGGTGACCCTGATGCCGTGCACGTTCCGCATCTCGATCTGCGCCTCGGGGTGCCCCACCCAGACCGCCGTCGATACTTGGGGCGTGTACCCGCAGAACCAGGCGTCCTGGTAGTTTTGGGCCGTTCCGGTCTTGCCGGCCGCCGGCCGATCCAGGCGGGCCCGGGTGCCCGTCCCGCGCTCCACGTTCTGCTCCAGGATGCGGGTCACGACATACGCCACCCCTGCCGAGATGGCTTGGGTCTTCTTGGGCTCGGCCTCCCAGATCACCTTGCCCTCGGCGTCTTTGACGCGCAGGATGGCTGTGGGTTCTGCGTGGACGCCCTGATTGGCCAAGGTGCCGTAGGCCGAGGCCATCTCCAGCGGGGAAACCCCGTACGTGAGGCCGCCCAGGGCGATGGCCGGGTTCGGGGTGAGCCGGCTGGTGATGCCCATGCGGTGGGCCACGTCCACGATCCTCTCGGCGCCCACGTCGAGAGCCAGCTGGGCGTAAACGGTGTTGTCGCTGCGGAGAGTGGCTTGGACCAGGCTGGAGGTGCCGTAGTAGTTGCCGCCGTAGGTCTTCACCCGCCACGGCTCGCGGCTCCCGGGGATGTCGAGCTCCAACGGCATGGACTCATAATAAGTGGTGTAGGGGTTGATGCCCATCTCCACCGCGGCGGTCAGGGCGAAGGTCTTGAAGGCCGACCCAGGCTGCCGGCGGCCTTGGGCGGCAAGATTGAATTTGGAGCTGTCGTAGTCGGTGCCGCCCACCATCGCCCGGATATAGCCCGTGCGTGTCTCGATCGCCACCAGAGCGGCCGAGGGGTCGCCCGGACGGTCGAGGGTGGAGGCGATGGCTTCCTGGGCGTATTGCTGGTACTTGGGCTCGATGGTGGTCTCGACGGTCAGCCCGCCCTTGAAAACCATGTCCTCCCCGAACATGTCGATGAGCTGTTTGCGGACGTAGGCCACGAAATACGGCTCCTGGACCTTGGTGTAGGGGGAAGTGGGCGCGAGGTCGAGAGGTGACTCGGCCGCCTGCCGGTACTCCTCGTATGTAATGAAGCCGTTGCTGTACATCTTGGCCAGCACGACGTTGCGACGCTCACGGGCGGCCGCGGGGTGGATGCGCGGGTTGTAGGCCGTGGGGGCGTTCGGGAGGCCGGCCAGCAGCGCGGCTTCGGCCAGGGTCAGGTCCTTGGGGTCCTTGTCGAAGTAGGTGCGGGCGGCGGCCTGGATGCCGTAGGCGTTCGAGCCGAAGAAAACCGTGTTCAGGTATTGGTCGAGGATCTCGTCTTTCGACATGACGCTCTCGAGCTGCCAGGCCAACGCCATCTCCCGGAACTTACGTGTGAACGAGGTGTCGCGCCGGTCGAGGTAGAGGTTGCCCACCAGCTGCTGAGTGATGGTCGAGGCGCCCTCGACGATCTCTCCCGCCTCCACGTCACGGACGAGGGCCCGCAATACCCCGCGCAGGTCGACGCCTTTGTGCTGGTAGAAGCGTTCGTCCTCCACGGCGACCAGAGCGTCTTTCACCACCTGCGGGATCCGCTCCCCTCCGACCACCGTGCGGTTCTCGCCGCCGTACAAGTAGGCGAGGAGCGTGCCGTCGGCGGCGTAAATTCGGGACGTCTGGGCCAGCACCACCGCCTTCTGCTGGTCGAGCCGGGGCACGTCGCGGCCCACCGCGGCGGCGGTCTGGAGCCCGAGGGTGAAAGCACCCAGCGCAAGGATCGTCAGGAAGATGGGCGCACACACGAGGGCCACCGAGAGGGCTTGACCCACCCCCCTCTTCTGGTGGCGCCGCCGCCGGCGATTGCTCCTCATGCGATGATTCAGGTGCATCGTGGGTCCTATTGTAGCGGAAAGCGAGGCGGGCTCCGAGGGCGGGCCGGGTCATGAGGCCGGGCCGGGTTCCGTTGCTTGCGTGTGCCCCCCGTCCCGCGTGTGCGCGCGTTTTGCCTGCTGGGGCACCGAGACGCAGGCGTTGCTCAGCCCCTCCCGGGCGGGCGCGCGTTTCGCGCGATCGGGGGCTGCGGTAGTAGATGGATCTCCCCCTCCCGGGCGGGCGCGCGTTCCCAGGTGTTTGGTCTTGCCCGGCCGCGAAATGACTTGACATTATGACACTCACATTTTATAATGCTGCCAGGCTACAACAGCGTACCGGAGGTTCGGAGGAGCACTCATGGGCAAGATCATCGGCATCGACCTGGGGACGACCAACTCCGCGATGGCCGTGCTCGAAGGCGGGGAGCCGACCATCATCCCCAACGCCGAGGGTGGGCGCACCACGCCGTCGGTGGTCGCCTTCACCAAGAGCGGTGAGCGGCTGGTGGGCACGGTCGCCAAGCGGCAGGCGGTTACCAACCCCGAAAACACCGTGTTCTCGATCAAGCGGTTCATGGGCCGCAAGTATCGGGACGTGAGCGAGGAGATGAAGATCGTCCCCTATCGGGTCGAGGAAGGCCCGAACGGAGACGCGCGGGTCAACATCAAAGGCGAGCAGTTCAGCCCGCCGGAGATCTCGGCCATGATCCTGCAGAAGCTCAAGCGGGACGCCGAGGCTTTCCTGGGAACCGAGGTCACCGAAGCGGTGATCACCGTGCCCGCCTACTTCGACGACGCGCAACGGCAGGCCACCAAGGACGCCGGCACCATCGCCGGGCTGAACGTGCGCCGCATCATCAACGAGCCCACGGCGGCTTCGTTGGCTTACGGCCTCGACAAGGAGCAGGACCAGACCATTCTGGTCTTCGACTTGGGCGGCGGCACTTTCGACGTTTCCATCCTGGAGCTGGGCGACGGCGTCTTCGAGGTGAAGTCCACGAACGGCGACACCCACTTGGGCGGCGACAACTGGGACAAGGCCATCGTCGACTGGATCGTGGCCGAGTTCAAGCGGGAGAAGGGTGTCGACCTCTCCAAGGACCGCTCCGCCCTGCAGCGTCTCTACGAAGCCGCGGAAAAGGCCAAGGTCGAGCTCTCCTCCATGGTGGAGACCACCATCAATCAGCCCTTCATCACCATGGACGAGAGCGGCCCGCTCCACCTGGAGCTCACGCTCACTCGGGCCAAGCTCGAGGAGCTTACCCGTGATCTGCTCGACCGGGTGGTCGCTCCGACCAAGCAGGCCATGAAGGACGCCGGCCTCACTATGGGCGACATCGATCAGGTGGTGCTGGTGGGCGGCATGACCCGTATGCCGGCCGTGGTGGAGAAGGTGCGGGAGCTCACGGGCAAAGAGCCTCACAAAGGCATCAACCCCGACGAGGTGGTCGCCCTTGGTGCGGCCATCCAAGGCGGAGTGCTCGCCGGCGACGTCAAGGACGTGCTTCTGCTCGACGTCACCCCGCTCTCGCTGGGCATCGAGACCAACGATCCTGCCCAAGTTCCTTACTTGTCCTCGTCGATCACCTCGTATTCGGCCTCTTCCACGACCTCGTCCTCCGGACCGCCGGTGCCGTCGCCGCTCGGGCCGGAGGAACC
>JAMDDA010000125.1:0-8576 GCA_023488925.1 Actinomycetota bacterium | reverse complement strand
TTCTGCTCGACGTCCCCCCGCTCTCGCTGGGCATCGAGACCAAGGGCGGCGTGTTCACCCGGCTGATCGAACGCAACACGACCATCCCCACCCGTAAGAGCGAGATCTTCTCGACGGCGGAAGACAACCAGACGTCGGTGGAGATCCACGTGCTGCAGGGCGAGCGCGACCTGGCCATGTACAACAAGACGCTGGGCAAGTTCCAGCTCATGGGCATTCCGCCGGCGCCGCGCGGTATCCCGCAGATCGAGGTCACTTTCGATATCGATGCGAACGGCATCACCCACGTGTCGGCCAAGGATCTCGCCACGGGCAACGAGCAGAAGATCATGATCAAGAGCTCGAGCGGCCTCACCGACGAGGAGATCAAGCAGATGGTGCGGGACGCCGAGGCGCACGCCGAGGAGGACCGCAAGAAGCGGGAGGCGGTCGAGACGAAGAACCAGGCCGAGAACCTGGTCTACTCCACCCGCAAGTCTTTGAAGGACTTGGGCGACAAGGTCGACGGCGCCAGTCGCCGGGCCATCGAGGACGCGGCCAAAGAGGTCGAGGAAGCCCTGAAAGGCGACGACATCGAACTCATCCGCTCCAAGATGAACGCCCTGCAGGAGGCGGCCTACAAGCTCTCCGAAGCCGCCTACAAGGCGGCCCAAGCCACCGGCGGTTCCTCCGGCCCGAGCGGCGACGGCACCGGCGGTCCGGAGGACGAGGTCGTGGAAGAGGCCGAGTACGAGGTGATCGACGAGGACAAGTAAGGAACTGGGGCAGGATCGTTGGCAAGGGTGTCACCGGCGGCGGCCCGCGCTTGACCGAGCCGGGCGGCGCGGGCCGCCGCCCCGGAAGGCACTGGTAGACAAACGGACAAGCAGAAAGGAGAGGTGATCGACATGGCACTTGTGCGTTGGGACCCGTTCCGTGAGCTGACGTCTCTCCAGAACGAGTTCAACCGGCTCTTCAGCCGGCTGGGTGTGGGCGAGGTAGGTGAGCGGCAGTCGTGGCTCCCGTCGGTGGACGTGATCGAGACCAAGGAAGCGATCAAGCTCAAGGCTGAGCTGCCGGGCATCGACCCCGACGGTATCAAGCTCGAGGTGGAGGAGAACGTGCTCACCTTGAGCGGCGAACGGCGGTTCGAGGAAAAAGTGGAAGAGGACAAGTACTACCGCATCGAGCGGCGGTACGGCTCCTTCTCCCGGAGCCTGGCTCTCCCGCAGAACGTCGACACCGAGAGGATCGAGGCGCACTACGAGAACGGCGTGCTCGAGGTGACGGTGCCCAAGCTGGAGGAAGCCAAGCCCAAGCGGATTGCCGTGAAAGTGGGCGAGGGCAGTCGCGCCACCGTGGAGAGCACGTCCACGGAGAAGAAGGAGTCGTAGCCGGGACGTGTGGGGCGCGGGGCGCTCGCGCCCCGCGCCTGGAGGGCGGCGGCGCCCGCTGAGCGGGCGCCGCCGCCCCGGATACGCGGCCCGGCGGGACCACGACCGGTTGAACGGGGATCGATGACTGAGGCGAAGAAAAGAACGATACCAATCCGCAACCACGAGCCCGGTGCGGGAGCGGAGACGGCCACGGGGACAGCAGCATCCGCGGAGGGCGAAGATCGCCCGGCCGAGGCGGCGACCGAGGCACAGGCCACGGCGACCGAGGCGGAGGCGGTGGCGACCGAGGCGGAGACGGTAGCGACCGAGGCGGAGGCGACGGCCGGCGTTCCCGCGGGCGGTGGTCCCGCCGCTCCGTCCGCGCCGGCGCAGCACGTCGGGGAGTCCGGCGGCGAGACCACCGCGGACTTGGTGGCACGTCTGACCGCGGAGAGAGACGGGTACCTGGACAGCCTGCTGCGTCTCAAGGCCGAGTTTGAGAACTACCGCAAGCGCTCCCAGCGGGAGCTGCTCGAGGCCGGAGGCCGGGCACGGGCCCGCCTGCTCGAGGAGTTCCTGCCCATCCTGGACAACCTCGACCGGGCTTTGAACGCGGCTGAGCACCACGAAGAGGGCAAGGTGCTCGAAGGAGTCCGTCTTACCCACGCGCTCTTCCTCGACCTCCTCCGCAAGGAAGAAGTGAGCCCCATCGAGGCCCTCGGCCGGCCCTTCGACCCGCAGCTGCACGACGCCGTGCTGTCGCGTCCGTCGGAGTATGAGGAAGGGATCGTGAGCGACGTGCTCGAACCGGGCTACATGTTCGGCGAGCGTGTCCTGCGCCCGGCGAAGGTGGTCGTATCGTCCGGCTCGGCGGAGGACGGGGCCTCGGCCTGATCGGGGGCGGTACCATGGCAACGGCGCAACGCGATCTGTACGAGGTGCTGGGCGTCAAGAAGACGGCCACTCAGGACGAGATCAAGAAGGCGTACCGGAAGCTGGCCCGAAAGTACCATCCCGACGCCAACCCCAACGATCCCAAGGCCGAGGAACGCTTCAAGGAGATCTCCACGGCCTACGAGACACTGTCCGATCCCGAGAAACGCCGGCAGTACGATGCCGGCCCCACCCGGTTCTTCGGCCAAGGAAGCGGCGGGTTCGATCCTCGGAGCTTCCAGGGTGGCCAGGGTTTCGGTGACTTCGCGGATCTATTCGGCAATCTCTTCGGGGGTGCTTTCGGCCGGCGCCGCGAAGCTCAACCGGAGAAGGGCCGGGATGTCACCGTCTCGGTGACCCTCTCTTTCGAGGACGCGCTCAAGGGCGTCACCACGAAGATCAGCGTGCCCAAGACGGCGCAGTGCTCCACCTGCGGTGGTTCAGGAGCCGCGCCGGGCACGGCGCCCAAGACCTGCCCGGTGTGCCAAGGGCGCGGGGTCACCACTCAGAACCAGGGCTTCTTCGCTCTGTCCCAGCCCTGCCCGCGGTGCGGCGGGAACGGCACCGTGGTGGAGCACCCCTGTCCCACCTGTGGCGGTCAGGGGGTGACGCAGGTTCGGAAGAAAGATGCGGCCCCCTTGCCCGCCGGGGTCAAAGACGGCACCAAGATCCGTCTCAAAGGCAAGGGCGAGGCCGGCCTGCGCGGGGGGCCGCCCGGTGACCTGTACGTGGTCACCCGGGTCGAAGACAGCCCGGTGTTCGAGCGCCGCGGGAACGATCTCGTCATCGATGTGCCGGTGACCTTCGCCGAGGCGGCGCTGGGGGCCACGGTCGCGGTGCCCACTCCGGATGGTAAAGTGGCGCTGAAGATACCGGCGGGCGTACAGGACGGCAGAATGCTCCGCATCGCCGGGCACGGCGCCCCCCGGTTGGGGGAAGCGGGCAAGGGCGATCTCATGGCCCGTATCCGGGTCGTCACGCCCAGCAGGCTGACCGCGGAGGAGCGGGCGCTGCTGGAGAAGTTCCAGAAGATTCACCGCGAGAACCCGCGGGAGGGCCTCCCCGGGTGGTCGACCGCGTGAGTGGGTGAAGGGGGAGCGCGACATGGCCGACGACGAAAGAAGGCGACCGCTGTTCATGATTTCCGTGGCGGCGGAGCTGGCGGAGATGCATCCGCAGACCTTGCGCATGTATGAGCGCAAGGGGCTGATCCGGCCGAACCGCTCCTCGAAGATGACCCGCCTCTACTCCATGGAAGACGTGGAGCGACTGCGCTACATCCAGCGACTGACCACGGAGCAGGGACTCAACCTCGCCGGGGTGGAGCGCGTATTGGAGCTCGAGGAGACCCTCGCCCGGCTGCGCGCGCGCGTCCGGCAGCTCGAAGATGAGATCGAGCACCTGCTGGAGCAGACCCGGGCCGAGGTGGAGCAGGTCCACCGCTCCTACCGCAAGGAGCTGGTACCTCTTCCCTCGCGGGAGGTCGTGGTGCGGACTGCGTACCGGGTCCGGAAGTGACCCCGGCCGAGGTTCAGCCCGCCCGCTGCGCCAACCATCCCGACCGGGAAACCATGGTCCGGTGCAGCGACTGCGGCAAACCCATCTGCCCGGACTGCATGGTGTACTCCCCGGTAGGCATCAAGTGCCGCGCGTGCGCCAAGCTGCCCAAGTCGGCGCTGATCGGGTTGAAGCGGGAGGGTTGGGTCAAGGCGGCCGCCGCCGCTTTGGGAGTGGGCACGGCCGTGGGTTTTGCCTACTATCTCTTCCTGGCGGGGATGGGCTTCTTCTTTTTCGTTTTCTTCCTGGGAGCCGGGATAGGGTATCTGGTGGGCGAGGCGGTGTTCCGGGCCGGCGGCTACTACCACGGGCGGGAGACGGCTCTGCTGGCGGTGGCCGGTACGGTCTGGGCCTTTGTTTTCCCACCCCTGCTCGCCAGCCTGGTGCGTTTCGGTGTGAGTTGGGATGCGGTAGTGTTCAGCCTGTCGGGGGGTGCGGTGACGAACTGGGTGGTCATGGCCGTCGCGGGCTACGTGGCCTACCAGCGGAACCGTTGAGCCGGGAGGCGGCGGCGTGGTCGATTGGGGGAAGATCAAGAGCTTCGTGTGGGGTGGTGTACTCGGCGGCCTGCTGGGTCTGGTGCTGGCGCCCCGGCGGCGCGTGCCGGTGGTGAACCCCTCGCTGTGGCACGCGGAGGAGCCCCACGCCTTCTCGGGCGCCCCCTGTTACCGGGAGGACGAAGACTTCACATAGGAGGGGAGCCATGCCCGGCAACATCTACCGGTGGGACATCGTCGTCCCCGCCCAGCGTTATGTGTTCGCCGTCGAGGGCGGCCGCGTGCTCGAGTTCAACGAGCCGGGAGACGAATCCTTCCACCGTTTCGCCCGTTACCAGGAGATCAAGTCCCGCCACCCCGTGCACGGCATGATCGTGTGGCCGAACACCGTGCTGCTGCGCGGACCTCTCACGGTCGTCGTCGACCCGGGGCTGGTGACCCAGGGGCCGCCGCTCCTCCTCGCTCTCGAGCGGCTGGGCGTGGATCCGGAAGACGTGGACCTGGTGATCAATACCCACCACCACGTGGACCACACCCATGCCAACGTGTATTTCCCCGGGGCCACCTGTGTGATGCACAAATGGGAGTACAACCGCTACACAGCGGAGTACCGCCTGGGGTTCGAGCCTCCCAACCTCCGGCTGCTCGAAGGGGAGACGGGTGAGATCGGCCCGGGGTTGCGTTTCCTCTTGACCCCGGGACATACGGCCGGGTCTATCTGTGTGGCCGCTCGGGTGGCCGAGGGTACCCTGGTGGTGGCCGGCGATACCGTCGGGCCCCTGCCCGAGTATTTCGACCGTATGAAGCTCCCGGACACTTTTCCAGAACGCGCCGCGTTGCTCGAGAGTTGGTGGAAGATACGTGATCTGCAGCCCGACGTGATCATTCCGGGCCACAACCCGCCCATGGTACCGGGAGAACGCTGAGCGTCCCACCGGGCTGAGCGTCCCACCGGGCTGAGCGTCCCGTGCGAACTGTCCCTCGCGCACGCAGATTGGCACTCGCTGCATGAGAGTGCCAAGATCAGTGGCGCCGGCGGCTCCCCAACGAGGGGTGCTTTCGGTATACTGGGGGAAGGTTTTCGGTCCAAGGAGGTGGGTGAGTTGCCTACATATGAATACCGGTGCTGCGACTGCAATCATCAGTTCGAGCGTTTTCAGAAGATGTCCGACGAGCCCGTGCGGGAATGCGAGGAGTGCGGCGGTCCGGTGGAACGCGTGCTCTTCCCGGTGGCCATTCACTTCAAGGGCAGCGGCTTCTACACGACTGATTACGCGCACAAAAAGACCCTGCCGGCCTCCAACGGGAACGGCGCCGGAGGGTCCGAGGCGTCGGACTCGGAATCGGCGAAGGGCGGCGCGGACTCGAGTAAGGACTCCGCTTCCACCGCATCCGTCTCGAACGGTTAGCCCGGCGGGCGCGCGGTGACCGGCTCGGTCTGGAGCTCGCCCCTGGGATCCTGGCTCCGCGGCCTGGTGGATGATCCCGCCTCGGCCCTCCCCTCCCTCTCCCGGGTGGTGGAGACCGTGCGCCAGGAGCTGGACAAGGTGCCCGCGCTGGGTGTTCTGTTCGTGCGGATGGAGCAGTGGGGTGCGGCCCGCCGACTTTTCGGCTGGGACGGTGTGCAGTCCGCCTACGATACCCTGACCTCTCTGACGCTGGACATGGTCGGCAGCGGGTTGCGCCGTCTGGACCTGCCGGCCGACCTGGGTCTGCGGAGCGAGGGCTTCGCCATCATCTTGTCGGCCGCCCGCAGCGGCGAAAGCCCCACCCTCGCTCAGGTCGACGCGGTGGCCGAGCGCCTGGCGGTGGCCGCGCGGGAGCACCTGGCGGAAAGGCTGCCGGTAGAGCTGGCGGACCGCCTCTCGGTCGACGTCGGTGCGGGCCTCATCCCGTGCCCCGACAGCGCCGGGACCTTGGAGCGCGTGCTGATCGAAGGTCTCGCGGCTGCGGAGGAAGCGGCCCGGGCCAAGCAGGCCCGGAGGCTCGAGGAGCTCCGTGCTCATCTCCAGGGTGTCCTCGAGGCCGGGCCTCTCGGGGTGCTCTTCCAGCCGATCGTGGAGAGTGTGAGCGGCGGCGTGGTCGGCTTCGACGTCGTTCCCCGAGGGCCGGGTTTTCTCAACCTGGAGTACGGCGACGTGCTCCTCGACGTGGCTGGGCGCACCGCTCTGACCCGGGAGGCGTACGAACGTTACCACGAGGCGGCATTGGTCGCTACGGAAGGCATTCTCGGAGGACGGGATCTGCTCGTGCTGCGGACGGGCGTGAGCGAACTCGTGGCGGGAGCGGTCCGGGTCATGTCTCAGCTCTACGGGCGCGAGAACCCCGGTCTCACACCGGCCAACGTCGTCTTCCTGGTAGACACCGCCGAGCTTGCCGCCCATTTCCCCATCAGCCTGGCCGCGTTCCGTTCCGTGGAAGACATGGGCTTCAGGCTGGCCGTAGACGTCTTTTCCGACGGCCTCCTGCCCCTGGACCAGTTGCATGAGCTGAACGTCGATCTCATGCGCGTGGGCGGACGCATGGTCCACGATGTGCAGAGGCGGCAGGACGAGTTCGAGCTGCTCCTCATGCTGACGCGGTTCGCGGGGCGCCACGGCGCCCGTGTGCTGGCCGCCGATTGCCGGCAGCGGGCTGAGGTTGCGGCGCTGCGCAAGGCCGGCGTGAACCTCCTGCAGGGCGAGTACTTCGCCCCCGGCCTGCCGCAGCCCGTCAGGCCCGAGGTGAGCTTCGTCTAGCCGCCCGCCGGAGAACCCAGCAGCAGGCCCGCGTCTAACAGCGGCCGCGGCCGGGAGTCGAGATGGGTGGTATCACCGCCGGTGTTGGCCTATCCTTACCCGGTCATGAGACCATCCGGTGACGCCCTCATCCGCTTCCTGCGCCGCCCGCCGCGCATTCTTCTGACCAACGACGACGGTATCCAGGCACCCGGGCTTCTGGCCCTCAAGCGGGCCCTCGACGCTTTGGGGCAGGTCTCTGTGGTCGCACCCGACGGCAACCGCTCCGGGGCGGCCCGCTCCATCACCATGCGCGCTCCCCTCTGGGTGGAGGAGGTGGATCTGCCGGGGGGCGGCCGCGGCTATGCCACCGACGGCACCCCGGTGGACTGCGTGCGTCTGGCCGCCCTCGGCTTTCTCGACCAACCCCCGGACCTGATCGTCTCGGGCATCAACCATGGGGGGAACCTCGGCGACGACATCACCTATTCGGGGACCGTGGCTGCCGCCTTAGAGGGCATCATGCTGGAGATACCAGCGATCGCCGTGTCGGCTGATGGTTACCACGAGGGATACGACCTCTCCGTCCCGGCTCGAGTCGCTGCCCGGCTGGTCGAGCTGGCGTTGCAGCACGGGTTCCCCGGCGGCACCCTGCTGAACGTGAACTGCCCGGACCTGCCCTGGGACGCGCTCCGGGGTGTCCGTCTCACCACCCTGGGCAAGCGTATCTACGGCGACCGTGTGCAGCTGCGCGAGGACCAGGGCCGGCGCCGGCGTTACTTCATCTACGGAGACGAGCTGAGCTACCACCTGGAAGCGGGCACCGACTTCGAGGCCTTGGCCGACGGGTTCGTCTCCGTCACCCCGGTGCACTTCGAGCTGACCGCGCACGCAGCCCTCGAACAGCTCTCGAGCTGGGATTTCGGCGTAGGAGGACAGGCGGACCGTGGAGCGACGGGTTCCGGCACGCTGCCCGGAGCGGAGGCCGGCGGTACGCCGGGGGTTTCCGCCCCATCCGGAGAAAGCCGCGCGTGTACCGGCATAGGCGCGGATCCTCTGCTCCCCCCACCGGCGGCGGTGCTTTTCGATCTCGACGGCACCGTGGTCGACTCGGTGGAGCTCATCGTGCAGTCTTTCCAGTACGCCGTGCGCAAGGTACTGGGTACCGAGCTCCCGCGGGACGAGATCATCCGCAACGTGGGCCGGCCGCTGCGGGAGCAGATGCTGGTGGTCGACGAAGACCTCGCCGACGATCTCGTGCTGGCCTTTCGGGAATTCAACCACCGGGAGCACGAGCGCATGCTGCGCCTCTTCCCGGGCATGGCCGAGCTCCTGCTGGGCCTGCGGGCGCAGGGGGTACGGCTGGGCTTGGTCACCTCCAAGTCGCGCATGACCACCGAGATGGCCTTCGCCCTCACGGGCATCGAGCCTCTCTTCGCCGTCGTCGTCACCGCCGACGACACCAGCCGGCACAAACCTCTGCCCGAGCCCCTGCTCCGTTGCTTGGAGCAGTTGGG
>JAMDDA010000153.1 GCA_023488925.1 Actinomycetota bacterium | reverse complement strand
CTCTTCCGATCTGTGGCCTGTGCGGGCGCCGGCCTAGTCAAGGCCGAGCTCCGCCCGCTTCTCCGGGGTGATGTTGCCCTCTTTGTCCCAGCCCCGAAGCTCGTAATACTCGGGGAGCATCTCGGCAAGGTGGACCACCATGCCCTTGGCCGGGCCGTCGGGCATGGGCTCCTCCAGCATGCGCTTGGGCAGGGTGTCGTCCTTGCTGGTGATGCCCGCCCGGCGGTTGAAGAGGGTCTCGAGATTGAAGATGCGCTCCCCGGTCTTCATGAAGCCCGGGTACCCCCCCATGTCGATGCCGGTGGCCGCCTCGATGAGGTCGCGCATCTGGTCCTCGTCTACCAGGAGGAAGAACATGAAGTTGCACATGCCGCAGGAGTCGATCATGCAGAACCAATCCTGCACGTCTTTGACCAGCGGGGGCTTGTCGTCATAGCGCAGAGGGTCGATGACTTCGAGACCGCGGTCCCTGGTGATCCTCCAGCCCATGACCCCGTAGAGGTCCAGGTCCTGAGCCTCTCCCCGGATGTGACAAGCCCCCCGGGGGCCGGTGGCAAAGCCCAGGCCCATACCCTGCAGGCCCCGGCCGTCGTAGCTTGGGAACTCTTGCTTCTTCACCCCCATGAAACACTCGGTGGTGCCGTACTTCTCGCCCATCCGGTAGGAGCCTTCGGCGAGCACGTCTCCGAAGCCCTCACGCCTGCCAATCATCTCGGTCAACCTGACCATGGCCTGGGCATCCCCGAACTCCAGGGGGAAACCGATATCTTTCTCGGGGATAAGACCCCGCTCGTACATCTCCATGGCCGAGGCGATGGAGTTGCCGGCGGAGATGGTGTCCATGCCCACCTGGTTGCAGATGAAGTTGGCCTTGGCGATGGCGGAGAGGTTGTCGACCCCGCAGTTCGAGCCGAACATCCCGATGGTTTCGTACTCGGGGCCGAACCCCCGGCCGGCAAAGTCGGAATCGGTCACCTTGGTAACCCGACCGCAGGCCACCGGGCAGCCCGGGCAGCCCATGCCCATGCGCCTGCGTACCAAGAGGGTGTCGGCCAGCGTCTCGCCGCTTATCTTCTCGGCGTAATCGTTCACGCCCGTCTGGAAGTTGCGGGTGGGCAAGACGCCGAACTCGTGCACCAGGGTGAGGACCCCGGGGGTGCCCGTCTGGTGAAATTCCTCCACGTAGTCATAGTCGAGCGTCTTGTAGGCGCTCTCCATGGCCCGGTAGAAGGCCTGGCGGTCGGCCACCTTGACGCCTTTGCTGCCCCGGACGGCCACGGCTTTTAGGTTCTTGGAGCCCATGACGGCCCCCACCCCGGAGCGGCCCGCCGCCCGGCCGGCGTCGTTCATGACGCAAGCGTAGCGTACGAGCTTCTCCCCGGCGGGACCGATGCAGGCCACCTTGGCTCTGGGCGAGGTCGCGGCAATAACGGCCTTGATGGTCTCCTCGGTGTCAAGACCCCACAGGGCGTTGGCCTCGCG
Source organism: Actinomycetota bacterium (assembly GCA_023488925.1). Classification (GTDB taxonomy): domain Bacteria; phylum Actinomycetota; class Thermoleophilia; order RBG-16-64-13; family RBG-16-64-13; genus JAMDDA01. The sequence continues at coordinate 11,912 of JAMDDA010000153.1, read as the reverse complement.
GAGCTCCACCTTGTCGTCGTCGATCCAGAGGTAGACGGGCTTCTTGGCCTTCCCCTCAACGATGACGAGGTCGTAGCCCGCGTACTTGAGCGAGCAGGCAAAGTCTCCGGCGGCCGTCGAGTTGGCGATGGCACCGGTCAGAGGCGACTTGGTCACCACCACGTAGCGGTTCGCGGCCGGCGCGCCCGTGCCGGTCAGAGGCCCTGTCACGAAAAGGAGCTTGTTCCCGGGGTCATAGGCGTCGATGGCCGGGTCGATCTCGTCGTAGAGGTACTTCACCCCGAGGCCGCGGCCCCCGACGTAGTTCTTGGCCTTGCCCGAGTCGAGGTCCTCGACTGAGACTTTGCCCTTCGAAAGATCGATGCGCAGGACTTTCCCCATCCAGCCGTACATGGTCACTCATGCCTCCTGGAGATAAGCGGTACGAAGGGTGGCAGCCACCTTCTGCTGGCGGTCGAGGATGCCCTGCTCCATGTCGTCGAAGGAGAGGGCCCCCCGGGCGCAGAACTTCACGCACTGGGGCACTCCGTTACAGAGGTCGCACTTCTCGGCGACACCCGACTCGCCGACAGCGATCGCACCGTAGGGGCAGGCGAGCATGCACATCTTGCAGCCCACGCACTTCTCTTCTGACACGGTGACCACGGTCGCTCCGGAGAGAGCATCTTTGCCCTTGGTAATCGCACCTGCCGGGCAGATGCGGGCACACCAAGGGTCCTCGCACTGGCGGCAGAGCACCGGGATGGCGATCGCCTCCTCGGGATAGACGGTCTTGTGGATGCGGGCCCTCAAGGGGTTGAACTCCCCGTGGTGCTTGAAGGAGCACACGAGCTCGCAGGCACCGCACCCGGTGCACTTCTCGATGTCGACGTTGATCATCTTGGTCACTTGCCATCCTCCTGCTTCGGACTTGCGTACTGCCACCCTGGCCGCTCTGGTTCGATCTGCACGGCGCCCCCTTTCTTGTCAACCCCCCGCCATCGGCGGGACAACCGCCACCACATCCCCCGCCGTGACGGGGGTTCTGAGTCCATCCAGGAAGCTGATGTTGCGTCCGTTGACGAGCACGGTGATGTCGCTGCGCAAGGTCCCCGGGGCCGAGAAGACGCCCCGGACCTTCTCGGGGGTGTCGCACACCAGGTCAAGGAGCTCCCCCACGTCGGCCACCCTGTCGGCGTCTACCTCGACCTCGCCCGCCCCGAAGAGCCTCTTGGTGGTGCTGAAGAAGCGCACGGTGACTGGTCGACCGGGTAGCTCCATTCCTATCTCCGCCTCATGGAGGCGCGCACCAGCGGAGACGCGCGCTTCTTGCCCTGCGAGCTTTCGTCGGAGTAGACATAGGTGAGCGCCCGCGGCTCGCAGAGCTTTACGCACTCGGGCTCTCCACCGCAGTAGTCGCACTTCGTGCTGACTCCGCTGACAAGATCGTAGTGGGCGCGGCCGAACGGGCAGGCGACCACACAGGCCTTGCAGCCGATGCACCGGGAATCGTCTATGACCACTCGCCGGGTCTCCGCATCCCGATGGCAGGCTTTGGTCGGGCAGGCCTGGACGCAGGAGGGCGTTTCGCACTGATGGCAGGGGAGCGGGACAAATACATCCTCATGCGCCCGGTAGACCGTGATGTAAGCCCGCTCGAGGTCGACGACGCCTGTATGGGCGACGGAACAGGCGGCCACGCACAGGAGGCACCCATCGCACTTCTCTTGGTCCACCATCAACACGCGTCCGTGCACCACCTCAGCACCGCCTGGTCATAAATTCGGCTTCTGTGCGCGAGCGAAGGTCGAGCATATGTCGCCCTCGCCATTCACCGAACCTATACAGGGGAGGGCGTTCCTTGACTCCGACCCCGAGCACCGCCAGCCTGAGGACAAAACCACCGACAAGCACACTGACAGCCGTGAGAGCCCCAAGGGTGAGCGAGCGGGCAAAGATGCCGACAACGTCGAGCAGCAAGGGGAGCGCCAGGCTACAGCCCACCACGCCCATCCAGAACGGATATCGCCACGACCCCCGGAGCAGCATGGTGGCCGACATCCGGGCTTCCGGCGCTGCCGCAACGAGGTGGCGGACATACAGCGCAAGCAGCACGGCCTCGGCGACGATGAGAGCCGGTTCGAGAACCTCGATCGCCTGGGCGAGCCTTTCCGACGAGGCCGGGTCAACGCCCAGAGCAGGAGAGGCTAACGACCCGATCAAGACTCCCATGGAGCCGGTCGAGAGGGCCGAAGCCAGAAAGAGCAACGGCAGCCAAAGCGTGTTCCACGCCGGGATAAGACTCATCGACCTCAGCAACATGCCGGTGTAGAAGGCGGTACCGACGGCAGAAGCAACGGCTATGGCTTCTACCCCACGCCAAAGGACCAAGCTCGATGCTTTTGACTGCGGGGCCAACACCGACACGGCCGTGACGGCACAGCCTGTGAGGATGAAGGAGAGGAGGATGCTGAATCCTCGGGCCATCCAGGACGTCCTTGGGTTCCTGCCCGCCGTGAAGAACAGGAACCAGTTGCGGCCGAGGTCGAGGACGAGCAGCAGCGCGCCGGCCGCCGCCGCCAACGGCCCCCAGAAGAGGAGAGCCTTGGACCAATCCCAGACCCGGCCTCCTCCGAGCCCCGCGTAGGTGGTGGACAGGCCGAACCCCAGCCACTCGAGGATGACCGCGACGGCAAAGGCACCCGCCCCCAACCCCCCCAAGTAGAGGTAGCCCGCAATCTCCAAGCCCCAGGTTTCCTGCGGCCTGGGCGAATACTCCCCGGCCCGGGCGCCGGCCAAGAGCCGGCGGTAGCGGGCCGATACCTCCTCGACCTCGCCGACCGCCGCCCGGCCCTGGACGTGCTGGACGGGAGCCCCCGCCCTCTTGGGATCGATCTTTCGACCGGGAATCGCCACGTCACCCACGGTCAGGCGGTGGTCGCCTTGTCCGCCTCCGAAGTGTGCTTCTCTTCCTTCTCGACCGGCGCCTTGGCCGCTTCGCGCTGGCGTTTCTCCTCCTCGTCCATGAGGATGTGGGCCAGAGAGGGCTCCTTCATGGCCTGAGTGCTCAGCCACTCCGGGCGCTCGGGGAGGATGCCCAGCGAGGCAAGGTCTGCTGCCACGTCATCAAGACCGTACTCAAGCAGCGTCTCCCTGTAAGGGATGCCGGTAGCCAGGTCCCAGCCCCGGATGAGGTAGTACTCGCTCTTCATGCGCTCGAGGCCTTCCCGGCTCGTGCCGAGCTTGCCCTTCCAGTAGCCGTGGGAGACCTTCTTGTCGAACTCCTTCTCGGGGATGGTGTCGTTATCCCGGCGCCGGCCCATCTTGCACTCCAGCGCACGTTCCAGGTTGCGCATGCGCAGCGATGCGTTGACCAGCTCTTCCGGTTCCACCGTGCGCCCCAGCCCGGCCGTGAGGGCCTTGGCATAGTGCGGCGCGTCGATATACATGTAGAGGAACTTGGTGTGCCATTTGCAGGTGCCGACGGTGTCGGGCAGCCCGATGGTCATACCCATGTCGTGCACCAGGGCGGCCTTGCCCTTGTAGCCGTCAGGATCAGCCGCCTCGGGGGTGCCCCCCAGTCTCAAGGCCTCGGCCTGCTCGGCTTCGGTGTACGCCTTCTTGGTGGCGTCATCCCAGATGGGGTACACAGGCGCCGAGACGATGAGGAATTCGCTCATGTCGAGGTCGGAGATGAGGTCGGAGCGGCGACCGACCGAGTAGGCCAGCGCCTGGCCATGAAACCTCCCCACGATGCCGTACATGGGGTTGTTGTTGACCTGCATGGCGTGGTAGTAGGTGCTTTTCCCGCCCCGCTTCTCGAGCGGGATCTTGGCATCCATGTAGTCGGCGGCCGCCTTCATGCCCTTGGCGAGCACATTCCCGAAGCCCTTGCGATTGACGATGTTCCAGAAGGTGCCCTCGATAGCCTCGCGGTTGCCCCACTCCATCCGGTAGCCATCAGTGATCGACTCATCGATGATGCCGAGTTCCCAGAGCGTCATGAGCCACTGGAGGATTGTCGCAACCGAGGTGTTGTCGAGGCCCTGCTTGTGGCACTGCATGACCACGTAGTACCAGAACCGCTCGTCGTAGTTGCGTAGCTCTGCACCCAGCTGGGGGTAGAGCTCGCAGGAGATGATGGTCGCCCCGATGCCCGGCACGTTGTAGGCTTCCATGCAGTGAACCGGGCAGCCGGTGCAGCCCGTGCGCTTGTAGCCGTACCGCTTCCAGAAATCGCTGTAGTTGAACTTGTCGTCGAATGAGGGCGCGGTCTCGTGGGCGTCTCCGCCGCATTCAATGCCGCAGCGCACGTAGGCCAGCTCGTCGGCGAGCAGCCCGATCTCGTGGTACTCGGCGTACGCATCGGTCCCGCGGATGTGCATGTGGGCTTCGGCGCATGCCTCCAGGAAGGCGTCCGGGTCGGCGACGGCGATGCCCTGCGTGCCGCGGACCACAATCGCTTTACAGTTCTTGGAGCCCATCACCGCGCCGTTTCCCGTACGCGAACCGGAGTTGCCGATGTTCGAATGAACCGATGCGAAGGTAACCTGGTTTTCGCCGCCGGGACCGATGGAGACGATCTTGTAGTTGGGGTTGCCCAGGTCTTCGCGGATAGCAGCCTGGGCCTCGTAATTGGGAAGACCCCAGTAGGGACGCGCATCACGGATCTCGACTTTGTCGTTCCGGATGTACACGTACACCGGATGAGGGGACCTGCCCTCCAGAACCACGTGGTCCCAGCCGGCGTTCTTGAGTTCCGCCGACCAGTCGCCCCCGAAACTGCAGTTGCCGATGAGATTCGTGACGGGTGACTTGCACATGACATCGGTCCGGCTGCAGCCCGGGAATGTGGTACCGGTGAGCGGGCCGCTGCCGAACGCCACGATGTTGTCGGGACCGAGCGGGTCGGTCTTGCCATCAATGGTCTCGTACAGCATCCGGGCGTTGGTGCCTCGACCACCGACGTATTTGGATGCGTAGCGCTCCGTCGGGACGATCTTGATGTCACCGTGGGTAAGATCGACCCGAAGGATCTTGCCACCGTACAGGTACGACATTTTGGGCCTCCTCCTTGGGCAGGCGGTCAGATGGTGCCCCCCGAACTCGCCGCGCGCAGGTGTTCCACGTACTTGTCCACCATGTCCCGCTTGCGGGTCATACTCTCTTCCTCGGCGGTCACGAACTTGAGGGCTTCCTGTGAGCAGAACTTCACACAGACGGGCTCACCGCCGCAGAGGTCACATTTCTCGGACTTCCCCGTACGCGGATCAACTGAAGGGGCCCCGAATGGGCAGACCTGCACGCATGTGCGACACCCAAGACACTTGTCGTGATCGACCACCACCGCGTTGGTCTCCAGGTTGCGGCTGAGAGCCCCCGCCGGGCACATCGCCATGCAGAGCGGATCCTCGCACTGCTGGCAGACGACCGGCACGGTGGTGATGATGTTGTCTTCTTGCGAGCGTACGACGTGAATCCGCGCCCGGGCCGGGTTCACCTCTCCGAAGTTCCTCAGCGAACAGAACAGCTCGCAGGTGCGGCACCCGGTACACTTCTCCGGCTCGACCAGGAGGCGCCCGTACTCCGGCACCCACTCGCGACCCTCGTCGCGGACGATCTTCATGCTTGCGTCGGCCACACTGGTATCAGCCACGATCACCACTCCTGTCGGACATCTCGGCTCGAGTCGTTTTGCACGCGACGGACCACCGGGGCCAACGAGGACACGCCGGCCCGGTGCAGCGAAGTGCTCATGCTTTCAATGGTGCTGCCCCCCGCTGTGCGGCGATTCTAGCGTTCTGTACATGCGGGTACTAGGTAGTAAAATGGGTGGAGAAAGGCAGGTTTCGCCTACCATTTCCTCATGGCAACCCAGAGAAACTTCCCGAGTGAAAGTATCGGGAGCGAAAGTGGTGGACAACATGACCGGATCACCAGGAAGCACCCCCTCAGCGGCGGAATACGGCGCCGCGAACCACCCTCCGGCGCACAACCCGGCCGACCCCCCTGGTCCCCCATCCCCCCGGACGCTCGAGCGAGGGCAGCGATTGCGCGCCCTGATCGACACCCTCTTCGACGCCTACTACGACTGGGACATCGAGCGCGGAACGATCGAATTCTCGGCGCAGCTCGGGTCCTTTCTTGGAATCGAACCAGACCTGCTCCGCACCTTCTCGGCCTGGGTCGACCGTGTTCACCCCGACGACCGAGAGGGCTCTCTGCGAAGGCTGGAGCAATCCATCCGGGAGGGGAAGGCGTATGTCGACGAGTACCGCATGCAGCGGGCGGACGGCACCTACGCTTTCATCCGAGACCGGGGTCTTCCTTTGCACGATGAGACGGGGCGCCCGGTTCACGTGGTGGGCGTCATGCGCGATGCGACACTCGAGCGCGAAGCGGAGGAAGCCCTCCGCGAGTCGGCCGAGCTTTACCACACGCTGTTTGAACTCGCCGACAATCCGGCCTTTCATGTCGACCGAGAAGGTCGCTACGTCAACACCAACCAGGCGGGAGCCTCGTTCCTGGAATCGAGCAGGGAGGCGCTGGTGGGACAGCCCATCGTCACCCACTGGGGAAACGACGTACTCGACGGCATCCATGCGGTGCTCTCCGACGGTCGATCGGCCAAGAGGCTCGACGCGGAAGTACAGGTGAACGGATCGACCAAAGCCGCCATCCTCACACTTGTCCCGTGTCGGGTAAGAGGCGAACTGGCCTGCTTCGCCCTCGCCACCGACATCACCGAGCGGCAGAAGCTGGCGCGGACACTGGAGGAGAGCAACATCGCCCTCCGAGTCATCCTGGAGCAACGCAACCGCTCCCGCGAAGAGCTCGAACGGACCATCGCGGCCAACGTGGAGAGTGTCGTGCTGCCGCTCCTGACCCGCGTCTCCGGCCGCATCGCCCGCACACCCGAGGCCGTCCTTCTCGACACGGCCATACAGAATCTACGAGAGATCGCTCGTCCGTTCGCTCCCGAGCTGGGCTCCCAGGAAGGGGAACGACTCACACGCCGCGAGCGGGAGATCGCAAGTCTCATCCGGACAGGCAAAACGACGGCGGAGATAGCCCAGGCCCTCTACATCTCCACCGACACGGTGGCCTTCCACAGGAAGAACATCAAGAGGAAGCTGGGCCTGGGCGCGCGGGGTGCGAGACTCGCGTCCTACCTGGCCGCTGACACGCCGACGGAAAACAACAACAAAGCCGTGTAGGCGATCGGGCCTGGTGTGGCCTCGTGTCGCCGCAAGATCACCATGTCCCAGCTCCACGCCGTGTACAGCGTCGACACGAGCACCCCCGCAGCGCCACGATGTCCAGGCCCGTCTCCACCCCGGATCGCGGCACCTCCAGCCGCGGCCGCCCCTCTCCGCCCACGCGACTCCTCCTTCCCGCCCCTCGTGCGCACACCCTACGGCGCCCAGGAAAACACGGCGCTTCGGGACATGCACCCGCCCACACTTTCCGCTAGAATCGCACAAACGGACAGTGGGAGGTTCGGAGTGATCGACTGGGAGCAGAAATTCGCGGCGGAAGGGCTGTCGTTCGACGATGTGCTCCTGATCCCCGCCGAGTCCAAGGTCCTCCCTCGTGAGACCGACGTCACCACCCGGCTCACCAAGAAGATCACGCTGAACATCCCCCTTTTGAGCGCCGCCATGGATACCGTGTCGGAGACGGCCTTGGCCATTGCCCTCGCCCGCGAAGGCGGCCTCACCATCATTCACAAGAACCAACCCATCGAGCGCCAGGCCGACATGGTGCGCAAGGTGAAGCGGAGTGAAGCGGGCATGATCGTCGACCCGATCACTCTGCCCCTCACCGCCACGTACGGCGACGCCGAGGCGCTGATGGCCGAATACAAGATCTCGGGCGTGCCCATCGTCCACCCCGACGGCACCTTGGCCGGCATCGTCACCAACCGCGACACCCGCTTCGAGACCGACCTCAGCCGGCCCATCCGCGAACTCATGACCTCCGAGAACCTGGTCACCGTGCCGGTGGGCACCACCCTCGACCAGGCGCTCGAGCAGTTCAAGATCCACAAGATCGAGAAGCTCCTGGTGGTCGACGACGATTTCAAGCTCCGGGGACTCATCACCATCAAGGACATCATGAAGAAGATCGAGTTCCCCAACGCCTGCAAGGATGAACTGGGGCGCCTGCGCGTGGGCGCCGCCGTGGGAGTGGCGAGCGACACGGCCGCCCGCATGGAGGCGCTGGTGGAGGCCCAGGCCGACGTGATCTGCATCGACACCGCTCACGGACACTCCCAGGGTGTGCTCGACACCATCGCGCAGATCCGCGAGGCCTACCCCGACGTGCAGCTGCTGGCCGGCAACGTGGGTACCGCCGAAGGGGCCCGGGCCTTGATCGAGCGGGGAGTCGACGGTATCAAGGTGGGCATCGGCCCGGGATCGATCTGCACCACGCGGGTGGTCACCGGTTGCGGCGTGCCGCAGGTGACGGCGATCGCGGAGTGTGCCCGCGTGGCCGAGGAGTACGGCATCCCGGTCATTGCCGACGGAGGTATCCGTTACTCGGGCGATCTGGTCAAGGCCATCGCCGCGGGAGCCGACAGCGTCATGATCGGCTCGCTCTTCGCCGGCACCACCGAGAGCCCGGGGGAGCGCATTCTCTGGGAGGGCCGCAGCTACAAGGTGTACCGCGCCATGGGCTCCGTGGGAGCCATGAGCCAAGGGAGCGGCGACCGCTACTTCCAGGAAGGGCAGAAGAAGCTGGTGCCCGAGGGCATCGAGGGCATGGTGCCCCACAAGGGGCCCTTGGCCGACCTGGTCTATCAGCTGGTGGGCGGCCTGCGGGCGGGCATGGGCTACACCGGGGCGGCCACCATCGCCGACCTGCGCACCAGGGCGCGTTTCATGAAGATCTCCACGGCCGGACTGATCGAGAGCCACCCGCACGACGTGCAGATCACCAAGGAAGCCCCCAACTACGAGCGCCGGTAACAGACGGGCGCGGGCCAGGCGCGGACCCCCGGGCGGACACCGGCGCAGCCGCGGGCAGGCGCCTGCAGGTGGGTGCCTGCACGCTCGAGAGCCGGCGCCCCGGGCGCGGTAGCCTCGGGCGGGCCCGCAGCGGCGCGGGAGCCGGCAGGCCACGGGCAACAGGGCTTTCAATGTCCATGGTGGAGCAAGGTTTCGGTGACCGCCCGCTCCACCTCGCCCACCACCCCCGGCGCGAGATTCAGGCCCCCCGCCTCCGCCACCGGCTTCTCCAGGAGCGCGCGCAGCGCCCGCATCCCCTCCGGGCTGATGGCAAAGCCGTCGTGGCCCGCTCGCGAGAAACAGTCGGCACAGAGCACACCCCCCAGCGAAGGCCGAAAGGCGCAGAGCAGCTCACCACTGCCGCATTCGGTGCAGCTGTCGAGCTCGGGCAAGTAGCCCAGCGCCAAGAGCAGCTTGAGACGCGTGGCCAGCACCACCTGCAGCGCCTCCGCGGCATCCGCCGCCCGGCCCAACCCCGCCACCCCCCGCACCAGCAGGTTGAAGACGGCCGGGTTCTCCTCCTCCTCGGGAAAGAGCCGGCGGACGATCTCCAGGAGCCGGCCCCCGGCCTCCATGCGAAACAGAGCATCGCGCACGGTCTGGAAGGTGCGCACGGTCTCCACGCCCGTGATGGTGTACAGACTGCTCCGACCCGGATGCAGCACCACGTGCACCAGGCTGAAGGGTTCGAGTCGCCCTCCCACGCGGGACCGTGTCCGGCGCACACCCTTGGCCACGGCGGAAAGCCGGCCCCGTTCCCGCGTATAGAGAGTGACGATGCGGTCGGCCTCGCGCAGGCGCATCGACCCGATCACCAGGGCCTCGGTCTTCATGGTGCGGATCCCGCTCACGGTCGCCGCGCTCCCTCCGCGGAGCCGAAGCCGCAGGCAAGCGGCCCCGGGCCGGCTTATTCCGGGCGATCAGCCGTGTACGTGCGCATGATCTCCACGGCGTGCGACGTCCCGATACGAGCCGCGCCGGCGTTGATCATGAGCTCGGCGTCGTCGGCAGTACGGATGCCACCCGCGGCCTTCACCCCCACGTTCTCGGAGAGCAGGTCACGGAAGAGCTCCACATCGCGCGCGGTGGCCCCTCCCGGGCCCTTGCCCGTCGACGTCTTCAGAAAGTCGGCCCCGGAGTCCTCCACGATCTTGGCCACCAACCTCTTCAACTTGTCGTCGAGGTAGCACGCCTCGACGATCACCTTCACCAGCACGAGCCCGCGGCCGGTATTCACGCTCTTCATGCGCACCGCCCGCACCAGACTCGAGAGCTCGTCGCGCACGTAGCGGAAGTCGCCGGAGAGCATGGCCGGGATGTTCATCACCACGTCGAGTTCGTCGGCCCCGGAAGCCACCGCGTTCTCCGCCGCCAGGATCTTCGCCCGCTGGCCATCGGCACCGTAAGGGAAAGAGACCACCGTGCCCACCTTGACGTCATGGCCGCGCAAGAGCTTCTTGGCAGCGGGCACGAAGTAGGGGAAGACGCACACCGAGGCGAAATGGTACTCGACCGCATCCCGCGCGAGCCGCTCGAGATCGGCCATGGTGGAGGTGGGATCGAGCATCGTGCTGTCGATGGTCTTGGCGAGTTCCTCTAGTCTCAAGGCCGTCTCCCTCCGGGCAGGCATCCCTTCCGAACGCTGTGCGTGAACTCACATTTTACACCCGCGGTCAAGCCGGGCCGTCAGAGACCGAGGTTGTCGAGCAGCCCAGGGTTGTCCCGCCACCGTCTGCGCACTTTCACCACCAGCTCCAGGAAGACCTGGGTGCCGAGGAGCCGCTCGATTTCGCGCCGGGCCTCGACCCCGATCCTCTTGATGCGGGCGCCGGCTTCTCCCAGGACGATCGGCTTCTGCGATTCTCTCTCCACGTAGATGGCGGCCCGAATGTCCACCAGGCCGCGGCCGGGGCGCGCCCCGAACTCCAACACCTCGACGGCGACGGCGTGAGGTACCTCTTCTGCGGTGAGAGCGATGACCTTCTCGCGGATGAACTCGGCCGCCAGCAGCTCTTCGGGCTGGTCGGTGATCACCCCCGCGGGAAAGTACTCGGGTCCCTCGGGGAGAAGAGCCGCCAGCTCGGCGACCAACCCGTCCAGTCCCGCGCCGTCGAGGGCACTCACCAGGTGGACACTGCGGAACTCCCCCAGCGCGCGGGCGGTTTGAAGCTGGACCGCCGCCCGCTCCGGGGAGAGCAGATCGGCCTTGTTGACCGCCGCCAGCACCGGCGTCTTCACCCGGCCCAACACCTCGGCGATGAAACGGTCGCCTCGACCGATGGTTTCGGCACCGTTCAGCAGGAAGAGCACGGCGTCCACATCGCGCAAAGTCTCGTCCACCAAGCTCTGCATGCGCTGCGTGAGGGTGTCGCGGGGTTTCTGGAAGCCGGGGATGTCCAGCAGCACGAGCTGGAAGCCGGGTCCATTGTGCACTCCGGCGATTCGGTGCCGGGTGGTCTGCGGCCTGCTCGAGGTTATGCTCACCTTTTGGCCCAACACCCGGTTCACCAGGGTTGATTTCCCCACGTTCGGCCGGCCCACCAGCGCCACGAAACCCGAATGAAACTCAGCCATTGCGTGTCCGTTCGGTCCGCCACTCCATTACGTAGCGGTCCTCGCCCGGTCCGTAGAAATCGGCCGCCTCCTCGACCACCCGGAAGCCGAAGCTCAGGTAGAGGTTGATGGCGGCGACATTCGCGGGACTCACCGACAGGGCCAACCCCTCACCGCCGGCGGTCTGCACCTGGGCCGCCGCGTACTCCAGCAGACGCCGACCCAGACCGCGCCCCCGCCAACCGGGCCGCACGTAGAACCCGAAGACCCAGAACATCTCGGGGGCATCCAACATGCGTAAGAGCTGGCACGAGCCGGCAATGGCGCCGCCCTCCCGCACCACGTACACACCTCCCACCCGGGCCACCT
>JAMDDA010000138.1 GCA_023488925.1 Actinomycetota bacterium | reverse complement strand
TGCCTGCGCCTGATCGCCACCGACGGTGTCTTCAGCATGGACGGCACCCTCGCCCCCCTGGACCGCATTTGTGCTTTGGCCGAACGCTATGATGCGCTGGTGATGGTCGACGATTCCCACGCCTCGGGGTTCGTGGGCCCCACAGGGCGCGGCACCCCGGAGCACTTCGGAGTGATGGGCCGGGTCGATATTCTCACCAGCACGCTCGGGAAAGCGCTGGGCGGCGCCTCGGGGGGCTTCACCGCCACGTCGCGCCTCATCGCCGACCTGCTGCGCCAGCGCTCCCGGCCCTACTTGTTTTCGAACGCCCTGGCTCCACCCATAGTGGGAGCGAGTCTGGCCGTGCTGGAGCTCCTGGAGAGCACCACCGACCTCCGTGACCGCCTGCTGGCCAACGCCCGGCGATTCCGGGAAGGGATGAGTGCCGCCGGTTTCACCGTCAAGCCGGGGTTCCACCCCATCGTGCCGGTGATGGTGGGCGACGCCCGGCTGGCAGCCGATATGGCCCATGATCTGCTGGAGGAGGGTATCTACGTCATCGGTTTCAGCTACCCCGTGGTACCCCGGGGAGAGGCACGCATCCGGGTACAGGTGTCGGCACTGCACGAGCCTGAGGACATCGACCGCGCGGTGGCCGCGTTCACGGCCGTGGGCCGGCGCAGAGGGGTGCTCGGGGGCTCGTGAAAGAGTCCCGCGGAGTTGCCCTCCCCGCCTGCAAGACGCGGCGCACCGGTTGCGCGAGCGCCGGAAAGCGGTACAGTATGGCGCAAGCCACAGACAGATGGGGGATATTCCATGCCAAAGCCTGACGCCACGCTGAAGCCGGCCCCGGACCCCACGGGCATCTCGGCCGCCGAGACCTACCAGGCGTGCGACCCGAGGTCGTTCGCCTTCGAAACCACCGCGGAGCTGCCGGCCCTCGATCAGGTGATCGGCCAGCACAGGGCCGTGAGTGCCGTAGACTTCGGTATCGGGATCCGCAGCGAGGGCTACAACATCTATGCGCTCGGACCCACCGGCACCGGCAAGGCCAGCACCATCCTGCAATTCCTGGAGCGCGAAGCCGCCGATCTACCCGTGCCCGACGACTGGGTGTACGTGAACAACTTCGCGACACCTCACCAACCCAACGCCATCAGACTCCCCGCGGGCCGCGGGTGTGAGCTCCGTGCGGACATGCAGAAACTCGTCGAAGACCTCCGCGCCGCCATCACTCAGGCCTTCGAGAGCGAGGAGTACGAGAACCAGCGCCGGGAGATCGCGCAGCAGGTGAGCGAGCGCCAGGAACGCCAACTCGACGCGCTGCGCGACCAGGCCGAGAGCCGCGGCTTCACCATGGTGCGCACTCCCGCCGGGCTGGCTTTCGCCCCCAAGACCGCGGAGGGCGACACCATGTCCCGCGACCAATACAACGAGCTGCCGGTCGAGGAGCAGAAGCGCATCGACGAAGGTCTGGAGAACCTCAACCAGGAGCTGCAGCAGGTCATGCGCCTGGTGCGCCAGGAGGAGAAGGCCGGCCGCGAGAGCCTGCGTGCCCTCGACGAGCAGGTGACCACCTACGCGGCCAAGCACCTGGTGGATGACGCCATCGAGAAATGGGCCGCGGTACCCGAGGTGCAGGAGTACCTGGAGGCCGTCCTGAAAGACGTCGTGGAAAGCGCCGACGACTTCAAACGATCGGACGACGAAACGCCGGCCAACTTCATGGGCATACCCATCCCGACGAAGCAGCGCAACGAGGCCGCCTTCCGCAAGTACCAGGTGAACGTGCTCGTGGACAACAGCGGGTTGAGCGGGGCGCCCATCATCCGGGAGAGCAACCCCAACCTGCAGAACCTGGTGGGCCGCATCGAGCACCTGGCCCAATTCGGCGCCCTGCTCACCGATTTCAACATGATCAAGCCGGGCGCCCTCCACGCGGCCAACGGCGGGTTCCTGATCCTCGAAGCGCGCGATGTGCTGCTCAAGCCCTACGCCTGGGACGCGCTCAAGCGCACGCTGAAGACGGGCATGGTGCGCATCGAGGACGTGGGCCAGCAGATCGGACTGGCGATGACCTCCACCCTGGACCCGGAGCCCATCCCGCTTTCGGCCAAGGTGGTGCTCATCGGGGAGCCGCTGATCTACTACCTGCTTTACAGCCTGGATCCGGACTTCCAGGAGCTTTTCAAGGTCAAGGCCGATTTCGACACCTTGGCCGAGCGCACCCCCGAGACGGAAGCGCTTTACGCCCGCTTCATCGCCCACGTCTGCACGCTGGAGAATTTGCCTCCCTTCTCCCGAGAGGGCGTAGCGCGGGTCGTGGAGCACGGCTCCCGGGTGGTCGAGGATCAGCGCAAGCTCTCCGTGCGGTTCCTCGGGATCGTCGATCTCGTGCGGGAATCGGCGTATTGGGCCATGCACCGGAACGGCGATCAGGTCGACGGCACGGTCGTGGACGCCGCCGACGTGCAGAGAGCCATCGACCAGCATGTCTATCGTTCCTCCCGCATCGAGGAACG
>JAMDDA010000159.1 GCA_023488925.1 Actinomycetota bacterium | reverse complement strand
TTGTGATGTTCATGAGTATCCCGCGTGGCGGAACGGCCGCCCCGCCTAATCCTGATTAGTTCTGTATGCTTTAAGCGATTGTACCAGGCGGACCGCTCGATTCAAGGCAAGAACCCAAAGAAACCGTCCGGCCGTCGCCGGGCCGCCGGGGAACCGCCCCGCTGGGCACCCATTTCGGCCCGCTCCCGCGACACGCACCTGGTCTATTGACCCACGTACCGGGCGTAAAGCACCCGGGCCGCGGAGAGATCGTCGGTGCCTTTGATGATGGCCCTCCCGTCGGGGAAGACGGTGATGGTCTTGCCTTCCACGTCCACTTCGACCAGGAAGGGGTTCTGTCTCACCTCGCCCACCGCGGCAAGCCGGGCTCGGAGCGCCTCCAGATCGACGGCGGTGCTCGGCCGGGGAACCACCTGCACGGCGTTTCGCCCACACAGGGAGGTGGCGGCGTACTCCTCCTCGGCCTCCAGGAAGGGGAACTCGCCCCGGCCGCAGGCCGGACAGTCGGGGTCACGAGCGACCTGCACGGTCTCGAACCGGAGGTCCCAAAGATCCACCGTGAGCAGGTCGCGGTTGCGGGCTTCGGGGTTCACCAGGAGCTTGTAGACTTCGTTGGCCTGCAGGCTGCCACCCCCCGCCACCACGGTATTGAGCACCCCGACGGTGTCACAGGTGGGGGCGGAGCCCGGCGGGGGAACGTCGGGAAAAACGCAACGCAGGCAGGGCCCCTGCCCGGGCACAACGGTGAGAGTCATGCCGGCGGCGCCGATCACCCCTCCGTACACCCAGGGCATGCTCCGCGACACCGCCAGATCGTTGATCAAGAAGCGGGCCATGAAGTTGTCGGTGCCGTCGACCAGGAGATCGAGACCGTCGGCAAAATCCACCACCGAGAAGGGGTTCAAATCGACCACGAGAGGCTCCACCTCGACCTCGCTGTTGATGGCCCGCAGGTGTTCGGCGGCCGCCACCGCCTTGGGCAAACGCCGGGCCACGTCGGCCTCGGTGAAGAGCATCTGCCGCTGAAGGTTGTTCAGCTCCAGATAGTCGCGGTCGGCTATGCGCAGGTATCCCACTCCGGCACGCACCAAGTGCCCGGCGATCACCGATCCGAGGGCACCGCAACCCACCAGGCCCACCCGGGCCCGAGCGAGGCGGCGCTGCCCTTCTTCTCCGATCGGTGCGAAAAGCGTCTGGCGACTGTAGCGGGTCACGTTCGTCATCCTCCCGGTCGGGTGAGGTCGGCAAGCGTCAGGTCTTTACCCACCACGACAATGATCCGGTGGGCGGGCAGACTCTCCTGTTTGACCACCGTGCCCTTGCCGAGCAAGCCCCGGATACGGTCGGCCTCGGCCAGGACATCGGCGGCGGCGAAGATCCGGGTGGACTCCACATCCGGGAAGGCATCGGCGTTCTTGGGCGGCAGGAACGTGTAGCCCAAGGGCTCCAGCGTCTGGGCCACTTTTTGCGCGATGCCCACGACACCCGAGCCGTTCTGCACCTCGACCGAGACCGCCCGCGCGGGCGGCGCTCCCCCCAACAGCTCCTCGACCTTGGTCGGATCAGGCTCGTAGTACGTGAAACCCTGGCCTTCCACGAGACGGCCGGGAAGAACGCCCACCACCCCGGTGCCCACGGCCGGCTGCCGGAGCACCGTGCGGAGGGCTTCGGAATCGCCCTCCACAGGCAGCGCGTCCAGCGCCTTTCCCTTCTGCGCCCCCGCCGCGAGTGCCGCCACCGCCCGCGCCGCCACGCGACCGGCCTCCACCCGGTCGTCGGGAAGTCGAGCGGGCCAGGTCTCCGCGCTCCCCTCGGCCGCAGCCGCCCGCAGATCGGCCCAAAGCACGCGGGCCACGGCCGCCGGTCGCGCCCCGGTCAGCGCCTCGATACCCGCAGCGGCGGCCGCGGTATTCTCCGCGAGCACTTTGTCCAGCCGCCCGAAGCCCGAAGAGCCCTGGATGAGGGTATCGGGAGGAAGCGCCAAGACGAGGGGAGGCGTACTCCTGGGAGCCACCAGCACGATGACGCGCTCCCCGCCGGCGTCGTTCACGCGCACGAGACCGGCTTCGACCGGGCCGGCTGCCAGCTGCCCGGTCGTGGTCGGCGAGGATCGGCCGCCATTGGCACGCTCCCCCCGGGCGCCGAGGCCCAGGTAGAGACCGGCGCCCAAGAGAACCACGACGCCCAGAAAAGCGGCCAGGCGGCGCCGCCTGCGGCGGCGCCGCGCCCTCTCCAGCGCCCGGCGCCACTGCCTGTATCCCGCCGAGCGAAGCGTCTCAGGCACGATCGCTCCCGGCCCCGCCGGCGGAACGGGCGCCGCCCTTCCGGGCGGCCTCACCCGCATACACGCCCGACTTCTCGATCACCTCGGCCACTCCCTCCGGCACCAGATAGCGGACCCCCTGACCCGCGGCCAACCTCTCGCGGATCATGCTCGACGACACCGCGAGCGCCGGGATCTCGATGGTGTGCACCTTGTCTTTGCGCTCCAGACCGGCCAGCAG
>JAMDDA010000119.1:380-2528 GCA_023488925.1 Actinomycetota bacterium | reverse complement strand
TCTCACCGGGGGTGCGGACAAGCCGGAAGGAGCGCACCGACAGGTACGTGCCCACGGCCATGGCGGAGGCCGCCGCCAGGATCACCCACAGGGGGAAGCCGTTTTGGTTCACGTATTCCTTGACCTCGAGCCCGTGGCTGGCGGCCAGAGAGATCACGATGATGCCCATCACCTTGGTGGCGTCGTTGGAGCCGTGGCTGAACGAAACCCAGCTCGAGGACAGCACCTGCATGTGGCGGTAGAAGGCGTCGGCCTTGTCGAGATCCAGGCGGATGCGCTTGAAAATCAGGCGGCTGGCGCTCATGAAGAGGAAGCCCGTGACGATGCCGAGGAAAGGCGAAGTGATCAGCGAAGCGAACACGAGAGCCACCTTCTGCCAATTGATGCCGTCGGGCCCGAGGGCGGCGAGGCCCGCCCCCAGGAGGCCGCCCACCAAGGCGTGCGAGGAGCTCACCGGCAGAGCCCAGATCCAGGTGACGACATCCCAGAGAAGGGCACCGCTCAGAGCGGCGATCACCAGGTGGGGAGTGGCATCGGCAGCCTTGATGACCCCTCCGATGGTCTCGGCCACGGCTACTCCCATGATCAAGGGCCCCACGAAGTTGAACAGAGCCGAGAGACCGATGGCCACTCTCGGGCGGAGAGCGCCGGTGTAGATGACAGTGGAAACCGCGTTGCAGCCGTCGTGAAAACCATTCATGAGATCGAAGGCCAGCGCGACCCCAACGACGGCGACGAGCAGGATCGTGTCGCTACTCACGCGAGAACTCGATCTCCTTACCCTGAGTTACGAGCAGGCCCGGGAACCACCCGCGGGACCCTCCGCAGAGAGCGGGCCGACCGCGCGCTGTCCGGTCGGCCCCCCGTGGACTCCCACGGCACGTCACTATAGTGCACGACCCTCTACCGGGCAACAGTGCACCACCCTCTACCGGGGAACACGAACCAGCCGCGAGAGTCCGTCCCGGCAGAGCTGCGTGGCGGGGAAGACCGCCCGAGCGGCCGATCGCGTCCACGAGCAGGCCAGCATCTGTGCGTAGGCGGCTTCATCGCCGTGCGGCGGCAGGTGGGAGAGGAGCAACTCGCCCACCCCGCCGTCGCGGGCGGTGCGGGCCGCCTCCTCCGCGGAGACGTGCGCGGCCCGGCCCGCCTGCGGCGTGCCGGGCGCATCCCAGCCCGCCACCCAGGCCTCGTGCACCAGCACCGGCACCCCTTCGACGAAGGCCGCCGCCTCCGGGTCGTAGGCGGTGTCGGTGAGGAAGGCCAGGGCGTCGCCCACTCGGAAACCCAGAGACGACCCCGGATGGCGCTGAACACGGACGTCCACGCGCACCGCGTCCGGGTCTCCCGGCTCCACCACGACCGTCCCCGGCATCAGCGCTTCTACCGCCACGGGGAAGGGAAAGCCAGAAAAACCGTGTGGGAAGAAGGGGGGCCCGACCAGAGACTCGAGGAGGCCGGTGAGGTCCTCCCCCTGCTGTCCTTCGGAAGCAGGCGCGTGGATGACAGTGGGGTTCTGGGACCACAGCGCAGGGAGGTAGGTGAGCCCGGCGGTGTGGTCCAGGTGATAGTGTGACAAGAAGATGTGCACGGGGCGGCCGGCGGGGGGCAGCAGCCGGCGATACGCCGGCTCCCGGAGGCGGGCCAGCCCGGTGCCCGCGTCGAGCACCACGAGCAGGTCTCCCCACCGGACGGCCAAAGCCGTGGTCATACGGCCCTCCTGCGGGACCCAGCCGGCGGAACCGAGGATTACGAGCTCCATTCCCACACACCTCCCGACGGACTACCCGAGCGCATTGGGCAATATTGCCCGATTCGCGCGGCGGGGATCATCGCTGCGTTCCTTCCTGCCGAAACACTCGTTGTAAACCACAGGGGCGGGAACCGCCGGGAGCGTCGGGGGAAAGAGATCCGGCGCGGTGCCCCGGGCACGCGAGGACACGGGTTGACCAGACGGCCCGTCAGGGCAAGCCGAGGCCGGCGTCCCTGCGCGCGAGGACACGGGCTGTGCTGACGGTCGCGCCGCTCGCAATGGTGGCGCGCCGCCCCAGGCACGAGGACATGGGCGAGCATGGACGGCACACATCCACAACCCACACAGCCACAATCGCGGTCCCGCCGCGAGGCAGGGCGGGGGGGACGATGGGG
>JAMDDA010000119.1:0-302 GCA_023488925.1 Actinomycetota bacterium | reverse complement strand
TCACCAGGCTGCAGAGCCGGAATCAAGCCGCGGAGTCGGCCGGCGAGGTGGACACGCTCCACGCGGGTTTGGAGCGGCTCATCACCGGGGTGCTCGACCGCTTCTCCGACCTGGAGGTACTGGAGGTGGAGACCGTGCGCTCCGACCTCTACCGGCTCCGGGACTTCAACAACCAGCTCCTCCGCCTCGGCGAGATCGCCCAGGAGCTCAACGCCGCTCTCCCCTACCGGGAAACCAAGATGAAGGCTCTCAACCTGAGCCGCCAGCTCCTATCGGCCGCCAGCAGCGAGATGGTTCTGCGG
>JAMDDA010000104.1 GCA_023488925.1 Actinomycetota bacterium | reverse complement strand
ACGCAGATGTCGAGGGGGTCGCCTGCCGGCAGGGAGCCCGCGGCCACCACGTCGGCGTACGCGCTCGCATAGTAGACGATCTGAGGGAGGAGTCGGCCCCAGTTGATGGAGTTGGCCGAGGAGAGCTCGGTGTGGTGCGCGCGGCGCAGCTCCTCGGTGAAGGGGCGTCGTTGAAGGTGGCTTTGACCGCCGACTGGCAGTCGTCGAAGTTCCCGCGGACCCCGAAGACGGCCACGTTCCCCCCGCGCTGGGTCACCATTTGTTTGCGCTGGATGTCGGAGACCCCCTCCGCCGGATAGAAAACGGCGATGCGCGTGCTCTCCCGGTCGGCGAAACCCTCGAGTGCGGCTTTACCGGTGTCGCCCGAGGTGGCCACCAGCACCAGGTAGTCGGGTACGTCGTGGCCGGCGGCCCGCCGCATGGCTACGGCCTCGCTGAAGAAATGGGGCATGCACTGCAGGGCCATGTCTTTGAAGGCCGAGGTGGGCCCATGCCACAGTTCGAGCACGTGCATTCCCGGGGCGACCATCACCACCGGGGCCACCGCCGGATGATCGAAGTTGTCTCCGAAAGCCTGAGCCAGCAGGGCGGCCGTCCGCTCGGCGGGGATGTCGAGGCCGAAGTGGGCGAAGATGACCTCGGCCCGCCGGGCATAGGGGAGCTCCGCCAGCCTCAATATCTGGTCGAGGTGGAGATTGGGGAGGGTGTCGGGCACGTAGAGACCGCCGCCCGGGGCGATGCCCTTGATGATCACCTCGCTGAAGGTGGGGTGGGAGGGGTCGAGGCCCCGGGTGTCGTGGTAGCGGATGGTGGCGGGCATGAGGTGCATGGTACCAGGGAGAAAGCCCCGGGGCCAGGGCGGCTGCGTCGCCGGGCCTTGGTGCTTCCGTCCCGGGCGGAGTACGATGAGCAGCACGCGCAGCGGCGCGTATCCGGGGGTGTCAGGTAGAGGAGGAGCGGTGTCGCAGAGCTTCTGGTCCCATTGGGGGTGGCCGCTGGCCACGGCCGTGCTGGGCTTCGTCTTCACGGGGCTGGTGTTCCAGCAGTGGAGGGTGCGGCGGCGGCCGCACCAGGCGGCCTGGACCGTGGGTCTGCTCTTCTATGCGGTCGCCGCCGCGATGGAGGCTTGGTCGGAGTACCGCCAGGCCTGGGACCCCACCGTTTACCGCTTCTATATCGTGCTGGCGGCGTCACTGGTGGGTTTCCTGGGGTTGGGGTCTCTGTATCTGGTGGCTCGGCGGCGGCTCTGGGGCGACATCTACATGGTCTTCACCCTGGCGGCCCTCGTGGTTTTCCTGGTGGGCGCCCTGACCGCAAACCTGCGCCTGGACAAGCTCGAGCCCGGCGTCACCGTGGGCGGGGAAGCCCTGGGAGGGAGTCTTTCCTTCCCCCGGGTGATGTCGCTCTTCTTCAACATCCCGGGAAGCGTCTTCCTGCTCGGGGGAGCTTTGCTCTCCATCGTCCGCTTCGCCCGCAAGAAGGAGTACGCCTATCGCATGTGGGCCAACGTGCTCATTGCCGCGGGCACGCTGGTGATCGCCTTCGCGGGCTCGCGGGCCCGCCTGGGGGATACCACCGGTCTCTACCCGGCGGAGATGTTCGCGAGCATTCTGCTCTTGTCCGGTTTTCTGGTCGCGAGCACGCTGGAGAAAGGAGCGCAGGCCATCCGTGCCCGCGCCCGGGCACGGCGGAGCCGGACCTCCGGCTGAGCGCTCCCCGCCGGTCGCCCCCGGCCGGTCGGCGGCGGGAGTGTCTTCCGCAAGTCGCCCCCCGCAAGTCGCCCCCCGCCGGTCGTCCGCACGGCCGGTATCAAAGTCACGGGCGGGGCGGGCTCGGGGCCGGGCGAACAACTCGACTTTTAATAAGAAAAGAGTAAAAATAGAGGCGTGATTCGGTCCGGCCGGGACTGGTGGCGGGAGGTGGCGGCCGTGGGCGGCGAGAGGCATGGGTTCGTGATCGTCGGCTCCGGAGCGGGAGGCGCCACCCTGGCCCGGGAGCTGGCCCGACGGGGCGCGGACGTTCTCGTGGTGGAGCGCGGCCGGCCGGCTGCGCGGCTGGGGAGCTTCGCCGGGGCCGCTCGGCTGTATGACGTCGCGCCGGTCACCAACGTCCCGGCCAAGTCCCGGGAAGGCGTCATCCTGTGGCGGGCCTTCGCCGCCGGGGGCTCCACGGTCGTGGCCTGCGGGAACATGACCCGTTGCCTGGAGGAGGAGCTCTCCCAGCTCGGGATCGATCTGGAGGCGGAGCTGGCCGAGGCCGAGGCGGAGATGGGGGTGGCCCCCATCGCCCCGGCCCTGCTCTCCCCGGGAGCGCACGCCCTGCGCGCAGCGGCCGCCGAGATCGGCTGCGTCTTCACGCCCATGCCCACAGCCATCGACCCCCTGCTCTGCCGGGGTTGTGCCGCCTGCACCTTGGGCTGCGCCCGCGAGGCCAAGTGGACGGCCCGCCGCTACCTGCGGGATGTTGAAGAAGAGCGACATCACCCGGGGGAAGGAAAGACTCCCTCCCAGGGCTTCCCCGCCCAC
>JAMDDA010000161.1 GCA_023488925.1 Actinomycetota bacterium | reverse complement strand
GCTCGCCGGCGGCCGTCGGGATCGGGTCCCCGTGCGGGTCGGCCGCGGGATGGCCGAGGGCCCGGTCGACCCGCTCGACGAAGTCTGGGGAGACGGCGTGCTCGAGGCGCTCGGCCTCGGCGTGGACTCCGGCCCAGTCGTAGCCCAGGTACTCGGCCAGGAAGAGCTCGAGGAGTCGGTGATGCCGGAGCACCTCCAGGGCGAGCCGCTCGCCCTCGGGCGTCAGCGAGATGCCCCGGTACGGGGTGTGCCGGACCAGCCCGAGCCCGTCGAGGCGCCGGGCCATCTTGGTCACGGCCGCGTCGCTGATCTTCAGGTGTGCCGCCAGCTCGGACGTGCTGACGAGACGGTCGCCGTGCCGCAGCGCGTAGACTCCCTTCAGGAAGTCCTCCGCCGCCTCGCCGCGGGCGCCGCGTCCCGACGCGCGCGTTGTTGCATTCATGTCAACATGATATTTGACCCTGGTCAAAAAAGCAAGGCGAGGTCTGGGGTGCGAGGCTGGAGCGCGGGCTCCGAGATTCGGCCCTCATCAATCTGGCCGTCGAAGCTCACGGTCGCGTGGGCCAGCGCCTCCGTCGGGATCACGTCGGCAGCGTGGACGAGCTCCATCGACTGGCGGATGAGGTCGTCGAGGTCCTTGCGGCCCAGAGCGGTGAGGAAGTGGCGATACCCGCTCTCGGTGGGGTAGACCCCCGATTGGAAGCCGAAAGCCTCGCGATAGTCGGCATAGCGCTGGGCGGCCAACCAGCGTAGGGTCGCAGAACGGTTCCAGCCGTTGACGCTCTGCCAGAAGAAGAGCAGGAAGAACGAGATGGGGTCGAAGGGCTCCCGACCGCGGGCCGAGGCCCGATAGAGCTTGCTGGCCAGGACGGGCCGTACGCCAGAGAAGTCGACCAAGAGCAACAGCAGGTCGAAGAGAGTGATCGACCGCCAGGCAGCCTCGTCCAACTGCTGGACTCGGGCAGGATCCGGGGGCTGGTAGCGGGAGCGGTAGCGCCGCTTGGGCGAGGGCGGAGTCCCGGGTGGGGTCGTCCAGTGCAGGGGCAACCGACCGGCCAGGGCGTCGGCGTGCTGGTAGTCGGCGACCGTGTTGCGCTCCAGCAGTTGGCGCAAGGTGAGCGAGTGGCCGGGGTGGCGCAGCCAGACCAGGGCGGCCCAGAGGCGCAGACGGACGGTTTCGTGGGAGACGTCGAGCTCGTGGGCGAGTTGGCGCAGAGAACGGGCGGGCTCATCGTCCAAGCCATAGTAGGTGACCACCACCCGGCGCAGAGCCGTCGGCAAGCGGTTGACCAGGGTGTGGAGAGTCTGGACAAGCTCTGCTTGGAGCAGAGCCTCGTCCGATTCAGCCGGTTCAGTCGGCTCAGCGCGGAAGTCGGCTGGGGGAGCCAGAGGCGGTAGCGGTAAGGCGTGAGGTGGGGTAGCTTGGTGCACTGCCCGCCAGACCTCGCGTTCGATGGCTGGCCAGGCGTAGGCAGAAAAGGCCGTGCCCCGCTTGGGATCGTAGCCCACGAGAGCGTGCCAGAGGCCGATGCGTCCAGCCTGGAGGCGCTCTTCGTAGGGGAGCGAGCCGCCCCATTGCCGACGGAGCACGGCGTGGACGAGGCCATCGTGGCGAGCCATCAGGGTGTCCAGAACCGACCCTGAGACGCTGGGCGACGGGGGATCGCCAGAGAGTTGGCCGAGCATAAGGCTTCCTCCTGGGGCGAGATTGGCGAAACGACGTGTCGGCCACCAGCCTCTGGGGAAGCCCGACTTGGGCCGATTCACCTCCCCCAGCACCTATTTGCCCGTTGACCACGCTAGCATGGTTTCGCGGGGTCTTCGCCAGAGGCGATGGCGGTCCACAACACCATCTTGCCACAAGAAGGCCCCGCTTGCTCCCATCCGCCTTATCCCTCACATCAGCCATCCAAACCAGCGCCTAATCTCCTCCTGGGGTTGATCTCCGCCCCCCCTGACCTACTGCGAATCCCCAGAATGCGCTGACCTTGACGACGGCCGAGAGTTACGCTATACTAAGAAGGCATCGGGCGGGTGTGGCGGAACCGGTAGACGCGCCAGCTTGAGGGGCTGTTGGGAGGTTTCTCCCGTGGAGGTTCGAGTCCTCTCACCCGCACCGCCGAGGACGCGGGCGCTCCGGTTGCGACGTGCGTCCCGCTGGGCGACGTGGCCAAGAGGTTAAGGCGGGGGTCTGCAAAACCCCTATCGGCGGTTCGAATCCGCCCGTCGCCTCCTAATGGAAACCGGGCCGGGGTGGCGGAACTGGTAGACGCGACGGTCTCAAAAACCGTTGAGCCGCGAGGCTCGTGTGGGTTCGATTCCCACCTTCGGCACCCCACTTGGTTCGATGCCGAGTGGTGTAACGGTAACACAGCAGACTTTGGATCTGTTGTTCCAGGTTCGAATCCTGGCTCGGCAGCCAGGCCCATTACACGGAGGCGTGGTGTAGCGGCCTAACATGCAGCCCTGTCAAGGCTGAGATCGCGGGTTCGAATCCCGTCGCTTCCGCCAGTGCAACACGTCGGT
>JAMDDA010000053.1 GCA_023488925.1 Actinomycetota bacterium | reverse complement strand
AAGGACCACCGGGCCGGTCGCAACCTGCACTTCGGGGTGCGGGAGCACGCCATGGGCGGCATCCTGAACGGCCTGGCCCTGCACGGCGGGGTGATCCCCTATGGGGGCACGTTCCTGGTCTTCTCCGACTACATGCGGCCCGCCATACGGCTGGCGGCGCTCTCCCACGCCCATGTCGTGTATGTCTTCACGCACGACAGCGTGGGCCTGGGCGAGGATGGGCCCACACACCAGCCCGTGGAGCACCTGGCCGCCCTGCGGGCCATCCCGAACCTGATCGTGTTGCGTCCGGCCGATGCCAACGAGACGGCCGCCGCCTGGAAAGTGGCCCTCGAACGGAGCGATGGGCCGGTGGCACTCGTTCTCACGCGGCAGAACGTTCCCACCCTGGATCGCACTGTCTTGAGTCCCGCGCACGAGCTCGAGCGGGGAGCCTACATACTGGCCGAAGCCCCCGGGGGGCCCGAGTCCGTGGATGTGCTGTTGTTGGCCACCGGGTCGGAGGTGCACGTGGCTCTCGAGGCCCGCGCGATACTGACCGCCGAGGGTGTCGGAGCCCGGGTGGTCTCGATGCCCAGCTGGGAGCTCTTCGCCGCTCAGGAGCAGTCCTACCGCGAATGGGTGTTGCCCCCCCGGGTGCGCGCCCGCGTGTCGGTGGAAGCGGGGGTCACGTTCGGCTGGGAGCGCTGGGTCGGCGTTGGCGGGGCCATGGTCGGCATCGATCGTTTCGGGCGGTCGGCTCCGGGAAACCGGGTGCTGGCCGAGTTCGGTATCACCGCCCGGCACGTGGCCGAGCAGGCCCGTTTGTCGGTCCGCCGGAACGCGTAGAATACGCGGAAGGATCGAGAAAGGGGGGCGCCATGATCGTCGCGGTGGGGGCGGACCACGGTGGCTACACGCTGAAGACGAGCGTCGTGGCTGCGCTGCGCGCCGCCGGGCACGAGACCCTGGACCTGGGCGCTTTTGACGAGCAGCCGAGTGACTATCCGGATTTCGCCCTGGCGGTGGCCGAGGCCGTACGGGCCGGGAAGGCCGAGCGGGGCGTGGTCGTCTGCGGGAGCGGGGTGGGTGCCTGTGTGGCCGCGAACAAGGTTCCGGGCATTCGGGCCGGGATAGCCCACGACACTTTCTCCGCCCATCAGGGCGTGGAGGACGACGACATGAACGTGGTGTGTCTGGGCGCCCGCGTGATCGGCCGGGAGCTCGCCCTCGAGGTGGTCCGCACTTTTCTCGGGGCCCGGTTCTCGGGTGCCGAGAGACACGTGCGCCGTCTGGCCAAGGTTCGTGAGATCGAGAAGCGCTTCGCTTCGGACGAGGAGTGACGACGAGATGACTGAGAATCCACTGCGGCGGCTGCAGGACTTCGGGCAGAGCGTGTGGTACGACGACATCGGCCGGGCTCTGCTCGTGAACGGCACGCTCGAGCGTCTGATCCGGGAGGATGGGGTACGCGGCCTCACATCCAACCCCACCATTTTCCAGAAAGCCATCGCCGCGACGGACCAGTATGACCACGCCATCGGCGACTCGGTGGAGATGGGCCTGGCCACCGATGCGCTGCTGGATACCCTCATGAGCCAGGATGTGGCCATGGCGGCCGACCTGCTCCGGCCGGTGTACTCGGCCTCCGGTCATGTGGACGGTTTCGTGAGCATCGAGGTGGCTCCGTCCTTGGCCTACGACGTGGAGGCGACGATTGCGGAAGCCCGCCGTTTGCGGCACCTGGTCGATCGCCCCAACCTCCTGGTGAAGGTGCCGGCCACGACCCAAGGCGTCCAGGCCGTTCAGCGGCTGATCGGCGAGGGGCTCAGTGTGAACGTCACTCTCATCTTCTCGCTGGAGCGCTACCGTGAGGTGATGGAGGCGTACCTTTCCGGTCTCGAGCGACTGGCCGAACGGCGGGCGGCGGGTGAGGATGTGCCCGACCTGGCCGAGGTACGGAGTGTGGCCAGCTTCTTCGTGAGTCGGGTCGATACCAAGGTGGACGCGGCTCTGCAGGGGCTCCTCCGGCAGACGGGTGACGGCGCGCGGAAAGAGCGGTTGCATGGTTTGCTGGGCAAGGCCGCGGTTGCCAACGCCAAGTTGGCCTACCAGGCTTTTCTCGAGACCTTCCGGGGTCCGCGTTGGGATGCCCTGGCCGCCTGCGGCGCCAAGGTGCAGCGGCCGCTGTGGGCCAGCACCAGTACGAAGAACCCAAGTTACCGCGACGTTCTCTATGTCGAAGAGCTGATCGGGCCGAACACGGTGAACACCATGCCCCAGGCGACCCTCGACGCGTTCCGCGAGCACGGCGTGGTGGCCGAGACTCTGACCAAGGACGTCGACCAGGCGCGGCGGCAGCTGGCCGCCCTGGAGGCGGAGGGCATCCACATGGCCGAGGTGACCGCTCAGCTCGAGGCCGAGGGCGTGAGGGCTTTTGCCGACTCGTTCGACGCGCTTCACCGGGCGCTCGACGAAAAACGGCAGGCGTTGGCCGCGGCGGGAGTGTGACGCGGCGGGGGCCGTGAGCCAAGCCGTCTACACCGAGCACCCGC
>JAMDDA010000142.1 GCA_023488925.1 Actinomycetota bacterium | reverse complement strand
ACGTTCAACCCGCTCGACCTTGGGCAGTGGCCTGAAGCCCGTCTTCGCGCCCCACCAGTTCGGGTCCAGGTCCCAGATTTTCTGCCCAACGTCGGTGGCGGCCAGCTTGTAGGGGCCGGTGCCCAGCGGCCAGCCCTTGTCGGGGTCGTAGAACTTGAACGTCTTCGGATCCTGGCCTTTCCAGACGTGCTCGGGCATGATCGGCAGGCCGATGTCCGCCCGGTAGGTGAAGATGTCGAAGACGTAGTGCGGGTCGCGCTGGTTGAACGTAACTTTGAAGTTGAGGTCGTCGATCACCTGGACCGACTTGGTCCGCCGCTTGACGTCGGCGGAGGCGCCCATCTCGGGCGTGTTGGCGACCATGTCGAGGGTGAATGCGACGTCTCTTGCGGTGAACGGCTTGCCATCGCTCCAGGTCACACCGGGGCGGATCTTGACCGCCACCTCGGTGAAGTCGGCGTTGTACTGGTAGGACTCGCCGTTCCAGGGGATCCAGGTGTCTCCGATCATGTTGTAGTAGAACAGGGGCTGGCTGGCGGCGTTGTAGTAGCCGCTCCGAGACGTGCCGGGCATCAGGATGTTGAAGTTGTCGACGTCGGTGAAGCCGCCCGGGTGCTCTCCGCCGAGGCCGGCCATGATGAGGGTCCGGTTGCGCGGCACCTGCTTCAGTCCGGAGGGTTTGGCCGCGGCGGCGGGCTTGGCGGCCTCGGTGGGCTTGGGAGCTTCGGCCGGCTTGGCCGCGGTAGTGGCGGTCGCCGCAGGGGCGGCGGGCGCCGCGGGCTTGGGAGCCTCGGTGGGCTTGGGGGCCTCGGCGGGCTTGGCCGGCTCGGCCGGCTTGGGGGCAGGGGTCGGGGTCGGCGGCGCGGCCGGGGCACAGGCCGCGAGGAACGCCGTCGCTGCGGCGCCTCCGGCGGCCAGCTTCAGGAACTCCCGGCGGTTGGTGAGCTTCCGGTGCATGTCGAGCTTCTCCTCTTCTGCCATCTTCGACTAGCCTGGACACCGATCTGGCATTGGTGTCCCCCCGCCCGAATGGGGGATTGCTTGGGGGAACCCCCAAACCCCCGCCTTGACGGGGCACCAGCGAACAGCCAAAGGCAAGACGCGAGGCGCAGCTATGACAACCTGACCGTGGGAAGCCGGGGAAGCCAAGGGTCGACCTGACGGCACACTACCAGGCGCCGCTCGTGAGGTTGGATCCTGCGGTGACTGAGCCTCCCGACGGACCGGATCCGGTGGCCGTTGGGAGCTCGTGGTGCAATCGGAGCAGGTATCTTATCTGCAAAGCTGGGCAGGTGGACGCCCATCGCCAAGAAACACGCGACTCCAGAGTATCGGCCCGAGCATCACCTCCTTCCGAGATGTCGGCAGCAGACGACGGCGTAGAGTGTGACCTACCGACAGGAGGACGCGCACGCGTCGCACGCGAGGGCGTGGCGTGCAATCATACTAGCACGCAGCGGCCGCCCTGTCAACGCCGATCAGAACAGGCAGACGCCGCCACACACCGAGATGACCTGCCCGGTCACGTAGTCCGACAGGTCCGTGACCAGGAACTCGACCACCTTGGCGCAGTCCTCGGGCATGCCCAGGCGCTTCAGCGCGATCTCCTGCTCCAGACGGGCGCGAGTCTCGGGGCTGTTCCGGCCGCTCGCGATCGCCCGCGAGGAGAGGATCCAGCCTGGCGCGATGCAATTGACCGTGATGCTGTATGGCCCAAGCTCGCTGGCGAGCTTCCGGGTGTAGTGGATGATCGCCGCCTTCGCCACCGAGTAGGCCGTGCCGCCGCCGCCCTGCGACCGCAGGCCGGCCTGCGAGCCGACGGTGACGATCTTGCCGCTGCGCTGCTCCTTCATCGGCCTGGCCGCCGCCTGGCAGCAGAAGATCGTCCCCATCAGGTTGATGTCCATCATCCGCCGGAAGTCGGCCTCGGGCACGCTCGAGGCGTAACTCGGGCCGGGGACGAGCGCGCCGCCGGCGTTGCAGACCAGGATGTCCACCTTGCCGAACTCGGCGAGCACCTGCTCGAACATCGCGTCGACCTGCGCCCTATCGGTGACGTCGGCGACGATGCCGAGAGAGCGCCGGCCCATCGCCCGGATCTCGTCCGGCACGGTCGGCGCGGTCAGCTCCTCGCCGTACTGCTTGGCCGCCTGCATGTCGACGTCGTTGACCACGACGTCGGCGCCAATCCGGGCCAGGTGGAGCGCGTAGGCCCGCCCGAGCCCCCGCGCCGCGCCGGTGACGACCGCTACCTTGCCTTCCAGCTTCATCAGACTCCTCCCAGCAGGTTACGATTCACAGGATGGACAGGATAGAGGGGATGCACAGACTCTCTACCTCTCATCCTACCCATCCCGCCCATCCTGTCCATCTTGTGAATCGTCCCGGCTATTCGTTGAGGAACAACTCGATGACCGGCACCGCCACGTCCGGCTTCTGCACCGGCAGGACGAGCGTGAGCACGTCCGATCCGACGCCGAGGCGCTCGCGGTGCGGGTCGGCGCTCGGCAGAACGCGGACCTCGGAGGCATCGTTGAGGAG
>JAMDDA010000086.1 GCA_023488925.1 Actinomycetota bacterium | reverse complement strand
GGCTGCCGTGCGGATGTTGCGAGTATCGTTCAGGGCGTCGAACACCCGGAAAACGTCGACCCCCGAATCGGCCGCATGCCGCACGAAGGCGCGGACTATCTCGTCCCCGTAGTGGCGGTAGCCCACCAGATTCTGCCCGCGCAGCAACATCTGCAGCGGCGTCCGGCGGCAGTGGTGTTTGATCGTGCGCAGGCGTTCCCACGGGTTCTCATCGAGAAAACGGAGGCAGGCGTCGAAAGTCGCTCCGCCCCAAACCTCGAGGGAATGAAACCCGATCTGGTCCATCTTGCGCAGGATGGGCACGATGTGGCCGATACGCATGCGCGTCGCCCACAGTGACTGGTGTGCATCCCTGAGCGTGGTATCCGTGATCTCGATGCGGCGGGCTTTCAAAGCGGGCCTTTCTGGGAGAGGGGCAGACTCAGATCCGGGTGCTGTACTCCCGTGTGCGGGTGTCGACCCGGATGATGTCACCCTGTTCGATGAACAAAGGCACTTGCAGCGTGGCCCCTGTCTCGACGACCGCGGTCTTGCTGCCGCCGCTCACGGTGTCTCCGCGCACGCCCGGTGCCGTCTCGGTGACCTCGAGATCCACGAAGGTCGGTAGCTCCACGTCGAAAGGCTCGCCGTCCATGAAGAGCACCTCCACCTCCATGTTCACCTTCATGAGATCAAGCCGGTCCTCGAGAGCCGCCTTGGGCAGCGCCAGCTGCTCGTAGGACTCGGCATCCATGAAGACCACCTGGTCGGGCTCGTCGTAGAGGTACGTCATGGTGCGACTCTCCGTCCGGACCGGTTCGAACTTCTGCTCCGGGCGGAAGGTCTTGTCGATGACCCGGCCCGTCGCCACGCTCTTGAGCTTGGTCCGCACGAACGCGCCGCCCTTGCCGGGCTTCACGTGCTGGTACTCCACGATGCGGTAGATGTCACCCTCGTGGCGAATGGTCATACCTGTGCGAAACTGGCTGGTTGAGATCACGCGATCGGCCTCCTCCGAAGAAAACGTCGGCCCCAGCCCACACCCGCTGGCGGCCGACCCATAGCGCTGAATTCTACACTACCCCGGCCGCCAGGTGAAGCAGGCGCCCGGTCAGACCAGTGTGATGAGAGAATGAGGGAACATGGAAAGGACATCTGCGCCCCCCGCCGTCACCACGACCGTGTCCTCGATGCGCACGCCTCCCAGGCCCTCCACGTAGATGCCGGGCTCGATGGTCACCACCATGCCCGCCGCGAGCACCTCCTCGCTCCGGGCGCTCAAACGCGGTCCCTCGTGGACGTCGAGACCCACCCCATGGCCCAGGCTGTGCTTGAACGACTCGCCGTAGCCCGCCTCCGCGATGGTCCGCCGGGCCTGGGCGTCCAACTCCGCGCACCCAATGCCGGCCTTGGCCGCCTCCCGCGCGCTCCGCTGAGCCCGTGCCACGGTTTCGTAGATCTCGAGCTCCCGGGTCCCCAGCGGTCCCGTCGCGAAGGTGCGGGTAACGTCGGCGGCGTATCCGTCGACCGCAGCCCCGATATCCACGACCAGAAGCTGTCCCGCTTGGATGGGCCGGTCGGTCACCTCGGCGTGAGGCATGGCGCCGCGCGGCCCCGCGGCGACGATCAGGGGGAAAGGCACGGGTTCGGAGCCCTGCCGGCGCGCCCAAATCTCCAACTCGAGAGCGACTTCGCGCTCGCTCCGTCCCACGACACGCATGCCCGTGAGATGCTCGAGCATGCCGGTCACGATCTCGGCGGCCGCTTTGACGGCCGCGATCTCTGCGGGGCTCTTGATCTCGCGCAGGCGCTCGACCCATCCGTCGACCAGGCGAACCGGCCTGGCCGCCAACCCCGGCTCCAGCTTCTTCCATTCGGCCACCGTGAGCCGGGTGGCCTCGATGCCTATCCCGCCCTCCGCGGGCAGCAGATCGGGAAGCACGTCGCTCAGAGGGTCGGCGATCTCCACGAAGCGGGCTTGAGGCGCCTCCTCCCGCGCCTGCAGTCGGTAACGGAAATCCGAGACGAGCAGGGTCTCTTCCGGCCCGACCACCACCACCCCGCTGCTGCCCGTAAAACCGGTGAGATACCGGATGTTGCGCGGATCGAAAACCACCAGAGTCGTCACCGCTTCGTCCCGCATCTGCGCGCGGAGGCGCTCCACCCGACCGTCCAAGTCTGCGGCGGTGCCCCTCGCGTTCACCGCGCCCCTCTCCTTTCGCGCTCGTTGATGATATCCGCGAGAGCGCGCACCGCCTCGATGTATCCCTGCGCCCCTTTTCCGGATATGCGCACCGCGGCCAACTCCCCGACCACCGACAGCCGGCGCCACTCTTCTCTCTCCTCCACGGCGGAGAGGTGCACCTCGGCTATCGGGCAATCCACCAGCTCGAGCGCGTCGCGAATGGCCCAGCTGTAGTGTGTCCAGGCCCCCGGATTGACGATCATGGCCGTGGCGAGACGCCGGTACCGGTGGACGAGCTCCACGAACTCCCCCTCGTGATTCGTTTGATGACAGACGCACTCCCAGCCGCGCAGAGCGGCCTCGCGCCCTGCCAACGTCCGGA
>JAMDDA010000130.1:369-2552 GCA_023488925.1 Actinomycetota bacterium | reverse complement strand
GTCTCGCATATGTCGACGCCGGTGTAGGGGCCCATGCGCGCGTGGAACCGGAGAAGTGCAATGCCTGCCGCAACTGCGTGGCCGCCTGTGCCGACGGGGGCTTTCAGGCGATCAGCATGAACGGCCAGACGGCGGTCGTCGACCCCGGCCTGTGTGACGGCTGCGGGCTGTGCGCCTCGGTCTGCCGCGTGGGAGCCATCGAAATGCTCTGCGGGTGACACGCCCTGCTTGTCCCCACCCCGGGTAACCGTCGGCGCGCCCCTGCGTGCGACCGGCGTAGACATATGCGAGACACCAAGAGAACAGAGGGGGAAGCTTTGAGCAGTCAGAAGACACCACCCATGGTCAAGACGAAGGCCGGCCTGTACGAGCTCACCGCCGACGTCTCCCAAAGCCCGCTGCACAACCACGACATCGGGCCCACCAAGGTGGCGCAACGCACCTGGACGACCTACAACATCGCTGCGCTCTGGATCGGCATGAGCGTGTGCATCCCCACCTACATGCTGGCCGCCGGCCTGGTGGCCGGCGGCATGAGCGCCTGGCAGGCCGTGTTCACGGTCATGCTCGGGAACGTCATCGTCCTGATCCCGATGGTCCTGAACGCCGTACCCGGTACCAAATACGGGATCCCCTTCCCGGTGCTGGTGCGGTCCAGCTTCGGCACTCTGGGCTCCAACGTGCCGGCCCTGTTGCGGGCCGGCGTGGCCTGCGGGTGGTTCGGCATCCAGACCTGGATCGGCGGCTCGGCTCTGAACGCCATGATGCTGGCTTTGTGGAGTGGGTGGCCCTCCGAGGGGATCGGCAAGTGGATCGCATTCTTCGTGTTCTGGGCGATCAACGTGTACATCATCGTGCGCGGCATGGAGACGCTCAAGCGCTTCGAGTCGTGGGCAGCCCCTATCCTCATCGTCTTCGGTATCGCCATGCTCATCTGGGCCATGGGCAAAGCCGGCGGCTTGGGCCCCATCATGTCCGAGCCCAGCAAGTTCAAGAACTTCGGCGAGTTCTGGAAGTTCTTCATCCCGGGTTTGACCGGCATGGTGGCTTTCTGGGCCACGCTGTCGCTCAACATCCCTGACTTCAGCCGGTACGCCAGAGACCAGAAAGCGCAGATCTACGGGCAGGCGCTCGGGCTGCCCACCACGATGACCCTGTACGCCTTCATCGGGGTCGCCGTGACCTCGGCCACGGTGGTCATCTTCGGCGAAGCGCTGTGGGATCCGGTCGCCGTGCTCAGCAAGTTTGAAAACCCGCTGGTGATCGTGTTCGGCATGTTCTGGCTGGCGGTGGCCACCCTCTCCACCAACATCGCCGCCAACGTGGTCTCACCGGCCAACGACTTCCAGAACCTGTGGCCGCGCAAGATCAACTTCGTGATCGGGGGCATCATCACCTCGATCATCGGCATCGTGATCATGCCCTGGAAGCTGCTGAGCGACTACGGCGCCTACATCTTCAACTGGCTCGGCACCTACGGCGGCCTCCTCGGCCCCATCGCCGGCATCATGATCTGCGACTACTACCTCATCCGCAAGGGTAAGCTGGACGTCCACGACCTGTACGTGCGGGGCGGCGAGTACGAGTACAGCGGCGGCTTCAACTGGAAGGCCATCGGTGCCTTCGTCATCGGGGCGGGGATCACGCTGATCGGCAAGTGGGTCGATTCGGTCAAGTGGCTTGCCGACTATTCCTGGTTCATAGGCTTCGCCATCGGCTTCGTGCTCTACTGGGTGCTCATGCGTGGCACCGAGGAGGTCGATCTCAGTCTCGTGCCTGAGCTGGACGCTGTGCCCGAAGCCGAGTAGGCCTCAGCCCCACAACCCGACTCAAGATTCGAGGAGGTGCGAGCGTTGGAACGGCTCATAGCGGTGGCCAGGAGTCTCGAAGACGACATGGTCGCCTTCGCCCAGAAGCTCATCCAGACTCCGAGCATTTCCGGTGAAGAGGGCGCGATCGCCCAACTCATCTGCGCGGAGATGGACAACCTGGGCTACGACGAGATCTATGTGGACGACATCGGCAACGTCGTGGGGCTCATCCGCGGCGGGGACGGCGGCCCCATCGTCAACTACAACAGCCACATGGACCACGTCGACCCCGGCGACCCGGCCAACTGGGAGTACGAGCCATACAGCGCCGCCATCGCCGACGGCCACATCCACGGCCGTGCGGCAAGCGAC
>JAMDDA010000130.1:0-344 GCA_023488925.1 Actinomycetota bacterium | reverse complement strand
AGTGCTCCGGCGAACGGGCCTTCCCTTCCGCGGCACCTACATGTTCCCGGGAGTCGTCCAGGAGGAGCCGGCCGAGTGCTTCGGCATGCAGCACCTGGTGGACGAGACGCTCCCCTCCAAGAATCAGATGTTCACCGTCATGATCACCAGCGAGGCCACCTCGCTCAATCTCTACCTGGGCCATCGCGGCCGGGTGGAGATGGAAGTCACCACGTTCGGGCGCACGAGCCACGGGTCGGCGCCCCAGCTGGGCGTCAACGCCATCATGAAGATGATGCCGATCCTCGCCGCCGTGGAGCGCATGGCCGGGGACCTGCCCCGGCACCCGTTCCTCGGGCAGTCCC
>JAMDDA010000002.1:431-2553 GCA_023488925.1 Actinomycetota bacterium | reverse complement strand
TTGTAGACAACGGGAGGATAATCGAGCCCAGGCCGCCTGTCAATGGCCGCAAGGTGTCGGTGGCCGGAAAGCAGCGGGGCGTCCAAGGTCCCTCCGGCCGCGCCGCGTCTTTCAGGGCGCGGTGGGATCCGGGGTAGCCAGCCAGCGGACCAAGCCCGAGCGCAGGGAATAGACCGCCGGGACGACACGCGCGCGGCCGGACGCGAGATGTGGCCGGACGACGGCGACTCGAGCCACTGCCGCCGCCACTTGCAGGGCGTGAGCTTCGATCGCGGCGTCCAGGGCGTTCGGCTCTTCCGCGGCCTTCCCGCGATTCTTCTTCCCGCGATTCTCGGGCTTTTCGGCCAGGGCCGCAGCCGCGGCCACGCGGGCGGTGACGGGGCGGAGCCAGGTAGGGGAGTTCTCGGGAGCCAACGCGGCCCGCACAGCCGCGCAGCCTTCGTGGCCGAGCACGACCACCACCGGAACGCCCAGCGTCTCGACGGCGAACCCCAGGCTGGCGGCGATGGTCTCGTCGAGGACGTGGCCTGCCACTCGGACCACGAAGAGGTCGCCCAACCCCACGTCGAAGATGATTTCCGGGGGAACCCGGGAGTCGGCACAGCCGAGAACGGCCGCCAGAGGGGTCTGCGTCTCGAGCAGCGCTTGGCGTCGCTCCTGGGTGTGGGCGGCCGGGGTGGCGCCGCCCGCGAAGCGAGCATTCCCCTGCTCCAGCGTCCGGAGTGCGGTGTGCCAATCCACAGTGCGTGACCTCCCTGATCGACGGTGCCGGCAGAGCTTGAGTGTACCCTCACGCGGCGGCCGGCACGTCCTCACGCGGCGGCCGGCACATCCCCAGGGCGCCTCTGGGGCGCGGCCGTGCCTCTCGGCGCTCGACCGACCCGTGGCGCCGGCGCCGGCCTTGCGGCCGCCGGCTTCTCAAACCTGCTCCCCGGCCGGCTGGAACAAGGCGAGCATGGCGCGCCGCCCGCGTACCACGAGAATGCCGGCCGCCACCAGGTAGACCGCCGAGAAGCCCAGGCGCACCTCGGTCTGGGGGAAGGGGAACTGCAGGGCGAAGAGCACGAGGAGGGTCGCCGCCTCCCGCAGGCGGAAGCGCAGGTCGAGGAGCACGGCAAAGCCGAGCAGAGTCTGGGCCGCCGTGAGCACGAACTCCTCGGTCTGCCGAGCGTCCAGGGCCAGGTCCAGCCCGCCGCCTCCCAGGAAGTGCGCCAGCGGGATGCTGCCCACCAGGAGCGTCCACTGATTCACTTTCGAGGACAACAGGGTGCCCAAGGCGGCATCCTGCCGCCCGCGGAGAGCGAGCATGGCGGCCACCAGGAACTCCGGCGTCTCCGAGGCCAGAGGAGCCAGCCACTGCACGAGCAGGAACTCGTCCAGACCGAGCGCTTGGCCCGAGTCGACCAGGGCGTGGGCGAAGGGCTCGGCGGCTGCCAGAATGAAGGCGGCTGCCGCCACGAAAAGGCCACCGACGGCCGCGCGGCGGCGCCTCGTGGGCAGGGCGGCCAGGTCCAGGGCTACCCCGACGAGCTCGGGCTCGCTCTTCTCCTCGCCCGCCACCTTGCGGATATACAAAGCAAAGAGCCCGAGAAGCACCACGCTGTCGAGAAGACTGAGGCGCCCGAGCAAGGGCAGGATGAAGGCGTAGGCTCCTGCAGCGGCCAGGTAGCGGAGCTCCACCCGCCGCCGCGGCTCGAGCGTGAGGTCCCGCCGCGTCTCGCTCCGTCGGTGCAGGCCCCAGGCGAAGACGAAGGCCACCACGGGCCAGCCGAAGCCGAGCAGCAGCCGGTTGCTCCCGGTCATGTTGGCGGCGGCGTACTGGGCATACTCGGGCCGGGTGCCGGAGGCGTAGGCGAAGTACAAGTCGACGGCGTACTCCGGCAGCACGGCGATGAAGGCCAGGACGGCTGTGGCCAGCCCGGCCGAGATGTCCCTCTGAGCCGCTTCCGCCGCCCAGGCCAGCAGGAACGCCGCTCCCACGACGGCGGCGCCGAAGACCACCAGCGCAACCAGCGGCGGGAGCTCGACCCCCGTCAAGCGCAGGATCAGACCGGGTACGGCGGCAAGCAGCGCGACGAGAACCTCGAGATGCCAGCGACGCACGACATCGACCTCCTCCCTG
>JAMDDA010000002.1:0-421 GCA_023488925.1 Actinomycetota bacterium | reverse complement strand
CTCCCTGGGGCGGCCGGGTCGGGCGATGCGTGAGGCGGTGAGGTCTTCACAGGCGCCGAGACCCGGCCACGTTGACCGGCCGAAGGTCTCGTTCGCCTCGAAGTGCGAGGTGGGGTACCGGGCCCGAGGGCCGTGATGACGATCACCCCGGCTCCGTGCGCTGTGCACGGAGCGAACTACTCCCCTGCGGGGCCGAGACTAGCACGTCTTGAGCCCGGGCGCCAAGCGCCGGATCTTGCCGGGGAAGCACAGCTCGGCCGGCGCCGTGATACCCGGAAGGTTGGCCTGCGAGACTGTTGAAGAGCCCGGCATCCCGCCACGTTCGGCCGCGGGCGATACTCAAAATGCCGGGGTTATTCGTCTCCGAACGTGGCGGTCATCGTTCTTGTCAACAGTTCCCCCGCCGCGACGACACCAACGT
>JAMDDA010000093.1 GCA_023488925.1 Actinomycetota bacterium | reverse complement strand
TACGAGGGCAAAGTCGATGCCGTGGTTGTTCTTCTCGCGGATCAGGAGACCTTCGATGTACGAGGCGTTACCGGCACGCAGGGCTTCGAGCAGGTCACGGTGCAGGCCGAGCGACTGCACGTCGGCGGAGAGGTCCGCTCCGATCGCTTCGAAGTAGGCCTGCACGGTCTGGGCCCGGGACTCGAGGTCCCTCTCCGCCTGCGCCTGGATCTGCGAGGAGACGAAGTCGGTGGCCAGAGGGGTGCCCACCAAAGCGATGATCCCCAAGAGGATCAGGAAGGGAATCGTGATCTTCTTTTGGATGGTCAGGTCGCGGAAGACCGTGCGCCAGGATCGGCGCGCCACTCCGTTCACTGTGCTGCCTGCGTGTGTCGGCTTGTTCGCTCTCATGGGAGGGGGGTCGGGCCCCGCCGAGGGGTCATGGCGCTCTCCGGGGGCTGCTCATCTGGCCACCGGCGCCGGAGCAAAACCGCTCGAGCGCATGATCTGCCGGGCCTCGTCGCTTTGCAGATAGTCCACGAAGCGCCTGACCGCCTCCGGGGCATCGGGACGGATAACCACGCCCAAGGGGCGGAACATGGGGTAGGCTCCCGATTCGACCGCATCGACGGTTGGGGTCACGCCGTCGAGGGAGAGCGTATGGATAGTGCTGTCCAGTCCGGTCGAGACGATGTAACCACGCGACAGATACCCGAAAGTGTACCTGGTATTCACCAGACCATCGACCATATCCGACTCCTGGTTGAGCTGCACGGCCCGATCGGTGACGGTGAGCTCCTCGCGCGGGCCGAGGACGTACTGCCGCAGGATGATCTTGGCGGACTCATCTTCGTTCCGGTCCAGGACCACGATCTCGGCGTTCACGCCGCCCAGCTCCTTCCAGTTGGTGATACGGCCGGAATACACGGCGCGTACCTGCTCGGTGGTGACGTTGTCCACGCCCACCTCGGCCGAGTTCGCGGCCAGGGCCAAGGCGTCGTGGGAGACGACGACATAGGTAAGGCCGAGCGCCCGCTCCTCGTCCTTGGGGGGCCGGGACACCAGCCCGATTTGAAAATCGCCGCGGCTCACGCCTTTGATGCCGCCGGCGGAGTGCATCTCGGGGAGGAAGTCGAAGCTCACGTCGGGGTGATCCTTCTCGTACGCCTCGGCCAAGAGCCGTATGAGCGGCTGGGCGGTGCCGGAGCCGGCCACCTGGAGGGTAACCGGCTGCTCGGTGGTCGCCGCCGGGACGATGACCTCGTCGTCGCCGCAGCCCACCAGAAGCAGGGCGGACACGCCGAGGGCGACGAGCACCAGGGCGGCGGCCGTGCGCCGGAGGCCGGCTGCAGGGGGAAAAGGCGCGGGCGGCCGGACTAGGCGGGTCAGGCCTGCCATGGTCATCCCTTCGGGGTCAAGCCGAGGTCCATGGCTCTCATCACCGCCTCGGTCCGGCTGCTGACGCCGAGTTTCCGGTAGATGCTCGAGATGTGGTTCTGCACGGTCTTCGTCGAGATGAAGAGCTCTCGGCCTATCTGCGCGGGGCTCTTGGGGGTGGCGAGCTCCCGCAAGATTTGCACTTCCCGGTCAGAGAGGTTGAGGCGGCGTCTCTCGGCTTCGGCCGGGTCGTAGCCCACCTCCCTGACCCCCTGGAGAAGCTGTGGCGTCACCGACGGGCTCACGATCGAACCTCCCCGGGCGACGATGCGGATGGCTTTGGCGAGCTCCTCCGGTTCGGTGTCCTTCAGAGCGTAGCCCGTGGCGCCGGCCTCGATGGCGCCGAACAACGAGTCACGGTCCTCGTGGGCGCTGAGCACGAGGACCTTGACTTGCGGGTACCGCTGCGCGATCTCCCGGGTGGCCGCGATGCCGTCTATGTCGGGCATGCTGATGTCCATGATGACCACGTCGACTTTCTGTGTCTTGAGCTTTTCCAGCACCTCCCGGCCGCTGGAAGCCTGGTACATCACGGCGATGTCGGGCTCGGCGCTCAGCAGCTGGGCGAGTCCCTGGCGGAAGAGGGCGTGGTCGTCGGCGAGGATAACCTCGATCTCATTCACGGCGGCGCCTCCCGGTCGCGTGGCCTACTTCCCATTGCACATACGACAAAGCGAGGCCCAGGTCCTCCGGCTCGAAGGGCTTCAGGAGGAACGCCAGGCCCGGACGTTGTAGATCGGCATACTCCGTTTCGGCTCCAGACACCCCCGAGATCATGACGGTCGGGAGATCCCGACGTGAGCGCCGCACGAGGTCGCCGCCTCCACCACAGGGCATGTTGACGTCGGTGACCAGCAGGTCGACGCCCCCCGTTTCGAGGAGGGCCAACGCCTCGTCCCCGCCGGAAGCCTGCCGTGTCAGCGCGCCGAAGCTCTCGAGCTCCCGGCAGAGCACCCGGCGCAGAGCCGGCTCGTCCTCCACCACGAGAACTGTTCTGCCCTCGAGGTCGGCGAGAGAGAGGCGGGGGAGCTCGATGGTGACCCGCGCGCCCCCCTGCTCGGTATTCTGCAGCAGGACGGAACCGCCTACCGACTCCGCGATTCGTTTGACCACCCACAAGCCCAGGCCGGTGCCTCGCGGTT
>JAMDDA010000178.1 GCA_023488925.1 Actinomycetota bacterium | reverse complement strand
GATGAACCCTCGGCAACCGGCGGTGGTCTTCCGACCGGCAACGGTGCCAATTCCGACGGAGTAGTGGGCGGTGCCCGCGGGCTCTGGGAGATAAGAGGAGGATCCGCTAAAAAGGACCTCTTCCAAACGGAAGAGGTCCTTCATTTTAATTGGGGGAGGGGATCGGATGAGCCTCGAGAGGGCGCTGAGGTGCCGGGAGTGCGGCAGGGAGTACCCCCTGGCGCCGACACACATCTGCGAATACTGCTTCGGCCCGTTGGAGGTGGTGTACGACGCGGCGGCTCAGAGGCGGAGGGTCACCCGGGAGGGCGTGGCGGCGGGCCCGCCCAACCTGTGGCGGTACATCGACCTCCTGCCGGTCTCGCCGGAGCGGCTCGTCGACCTCGGGGCGGGGTTCACGCCGCTGGTGAAGGCGTCGAACCTCGGCCGGGAGCTGGGGCTCCCGGAGCTCTACATCAAGAACGACTCCGTGAACCCCACGTTCTCCTTCAAGGACAGGGTCGTGAGCGTGGCGGTCACGAAGGCGATCGAGTTCGGCTTCGACACGGTGGCGTGCGCCTCGACGGGCAACCTCGCCGCATCGCTCGCCGCGTTCGCCGCGCGGGCCGGCCTCAAGTGCTACATATTCATACCGGCCGACCTGGAGAAGGCCAAGGTCGTGGGCACCGGGGTGTACGGCCCGAACCTCATCGCCGTCGACGGGAACTACGACCAGGTGAACCGGCTCTCGACGGAGGTCGCGGACCGGCACGGCTGGGGGTTCGTGAACATAAACCTGCGGCCGTTCTACGCGGAGGGCTCCAAGACCCTGGCTTACGAGACGGCCGAGCAGCTCGGCTGGCGCGCGCCCGACCACATAGTGGTGCCGATAGCCGGTGGCTCCGTGATCTCCAAGATCCACAAGGGGTTCGCCGAGCTCACGGCGCTGGGGCTCATCCCGGGACGCGAGACCCGGGTGTCCGGCGCCCAGGCGCGGGGCTGCGCCCCCGTGGTCAACGCGTTCAAGAAGGGCGCCGACGTGATCGAGCCGGTGAAGCCGAACACCATAGCCAAGTCGCTGGCCATCGGGAACCCGGCCGACGGGTACTTCGCGCTCGATGCGATACGCAACAGCGGGGGGCACGCCGAGTACGTCACCGACGAGGAGATCGTGGAGGGCATAGAGCTGCTGGCCCGCACCGAGGGCATCTTCACGGAGACCGCCGGGGGCGTCACCGTCGGGGTGCTCAAGAAGCTGGCGCTCAGCGGCCGCATCTCGCCGGACGAGCTCACCGTGGCCTACATCACCGGGAACGGCCTGAAGACCATCGAGGCGGTGGAGTCGCGCGGGCGGCGCATCCCGAGGGTGGAGGCGAACCTGGCGGCGTTCGAGGCCTTCCTCGGGGAACCGGGGGAGGATGCTGCGGGCTGAGAGGCGGACGAAGTCGACACGCTCGTTCCACCACATAGAGGAGGTGTCCCAAGATGCCGGTCACGGTGAGGATCCCCGCAGTGCTCCGCTCGGTCACCGCCGGGAAGGACCAGGTCGCGGTGGAGGCCGCCGACGTCTCGGAGGTGCTGAGCAGGCTCGACGAGCTGTATCCCGGGGTCAAGGACAGGCTGTGCGATGCCGGGGGGAAGGTCCGCAGGTTCGTGAACATATACGTCAACCGCGAGGACGTGCGTTTCTTGAACGGGGTCGGGACCGCGCTCAAAGAGGGCGACGTCGTGTCGATAATACCGGCGATCGCCGGCGGCTGAAGCCCGTCCGGCGCTTGACAGTGAAGCCGGGCCTCTGGTAATATGAGGCCGTATAGGCTTATATTCCGATATCCTTAATCGGAAATATCTTCGCGGGAAGAGAAGGGAGGGGGGCCGGTTGGAGCCGGAGGGCTTCGGGCTCGCCACGGTCGACCCCAAGGAGAAGAAGTACGCGGAGCTCAAGATGAGCGGGTACATCAAGCTGAGGGAGAAGGACATGTACGCGCTCAGGCTCCGGATCCCCATGGGGAATCTGCTCGCCGACCAGATGCCCCGCGTGGCCGAGGTGGCCCGCAAGTACGGCCGCGGGTACGTCGGGCTCACGGTGAGGCAGGGCGTGGAGATCCCATGGATTCACTTCCGGGACCTCGAAAAGGCGCGGGCGGAGCTGGAGGAGGCCGGCATAATCCTCTCGGGGTGCGGGCCCCGGGTGAGGGCCGTGGTGTCGTGCAAGGGCACGATCTGCCCCTACGGGATCATAGATACGCACGCGATCGGGATGCGGATCGACGAGCGCTTCTTCAGCCCGCGGGTGCTGCCTCATAAGTATAAGATAGGTATCGCCGGCTGCCCCAACTCCTGCTCGAAGCCGCAGTTCAACGACCTGGGGCTCATGGGGCAGGTGGAGCCCCGGCTCGAGGAGTCCCTCTGCAACGGCTGCTCGCTGTGCGAGGTCAACTGCGCCGACGCGGCCATAACCATGTCCGGCGACCTGCCGGTGCGGGACCCGCAGAAGTGCGTCTACTGCGGCGACT
Organism: Actinomycetota bacterium; assembly: GCA_023488925.1. Lineage (GTDB taxonomy): Bacteria > Actinomycetota > Thermoleophilia > RBG-16-64-13 > RBG-16-64-13 > JAMDDA01. Next base: position 72 of record JAMDDA010000178.1, on the reverse strand, counting down.
GCATCCGCGTGTGCCCGACCGACGCCTGGGTGCAGCGCGCGGTGGGCGTGGCGGTCTTCGCGGGCGGGAAGT
>JAMDDA010000105.1 GCA_023488925.1 Actinomycetota bacterium | reverse complement strand
TTCATCGCCGGGACCACGAAGGCGGGCAAGGCGGCGGTGGGCAAGAAGACGGCGCAAACGACCGAAGCGGAGTAGGGCGCGCGGAGGTGGGGGTGTGGGCGGCCGGCCCCGCCGGGGCCGGCCGCCCCGGTTCTCCCGGGCGCCAAGGGGGAGGTCATGGTCGGCGAGAGTCTGCGGGTGGCGTTGGTCACGCCCTTCGCCTGGACTGTACCCAGCGCCGTCAACCAGCACGTGGCCGATCTGGCCCGGGAGCTCCGGACCTTGGGCCACCGCCCGGCCGTGCTCACGTCCTCCCAGGAGCCACGCGACCTCAACCGTGCCCGGGCTCTTTGCCGTCGCCGGGAGGAGCCCGCGGTCCGGCTTCTCGCCGAGTGGCAGGCGGAGGCAGCGCCCGACCCGCGTTTGCTGCCCCCGGAGGGTTCCGGCCCTTTGCGCCCGGTCGACGGGATCCCCGTGCTTCCGCTGGGGCGAAGTTTCGCTCTCCCTCTCAACGGCTCCGTGGCGAACCTGGGCCTACCGGTGGATGTGCGCTCCCGACTGGAGCGTCTCCTGGCGGGGGCCGGCTTCGACCTCGTCCATGTCCATGAGCCGGTCGCGCCTTCCCTGAGCTTCACGGCCATCCGGGAAGCGCGCAGCCCTGTGGTGGCCACCTTTCACCTCACCCCCCTGGGCCTGTTGGCCTACGACCTGGAGCAGTCCCTGCTGAAGCGTTTCTTCGACCGCCTGGACCGGCGCATCGTCACGCACCCAGGGGCGGGCGAGGTGCTCGGTCGTCTCTTTCCCGGAGACTACCGGCTGATCCCCCCGGGCGCCGCGACGGCCGCGGCTCCGGAGGGGGCGGAGGCCGCCCGTTCGTTCCCGGCCGGAGACATCGCCAGGCTGCTCTACGTGTACCGCGGAGACGACGGTCGGGGGCTCAAGGCCCTGTTCCGGGCTTTGGATGTCGCGTTTCCGGAGGGCGCGGAGACTCTGGTCATAGCGGTGCACCGGCCGTCGGCCGCGGTATGGCCGCCCCGGCCTGAGCCCCGGCGGCTCCGCGGCCGGGTGGAGTGGGTGGAGTTCGACGACCCGGCCGATCTTGGCCCGTTCTACCGGAGAGCGGCGGCTGTCGTCCTGCCCTACCTGGGAGGTGAATGGCTGCTGCAGACTGCCGTGGAAGCCGCGGCCGCCGGGTGCCCCTTGGCGGGCCCCGACCTCCCCTTTGTCCGCCGTTTGGCGACGGCCGAGGAGTGGGTGGCGCGGGGAGTGGTCGTCGGGGCGACGTTCGACGCGGCCCGGGACGATTCCCTGGGACTGGTGGTCGGCCGCCTGCTCCGGGGGAAACGCCCGCCGGCGGCGGGCGGGCACGCATTGGGGGAAGTGGCGCGGGATGTGGTCGCGCTCTATACGGAGGTGCGGGCGGCGACAACCGGGGTCAAGTCTGCTTGTGCCGGCGCGAAGAGGCCGCGCCGAAGCCGGCGGCGTCCAACGGTACTCTCCCGCTGGAGCAAGGTCGAGGCCCCTCAGGGGTGGATTCACGCCGACCTGCACGTCCACAGCCGTCATTCCAAGGACTGCTCCAGCCCGGTCGAAGCGATCCTGGCCACGGCTCTGGAGGTGGGCCTCGGTGCCGTCGCCATCGCCGACCACAACACCATCGCCGGGGGGCTCGAGGGGAAAGCTCTCGCCGGGAACGACCTCGTGGTGATCGTGGCCGAGGAGGTGATGACCCAGCAGGGCGAGGTGATCGGGCTCTTCCTGGAGGAAGAGATCCCCGCGGGCAAGTCGTTCTCCGAAACCCTGTCGCTCATCAAGGAACAGGGAGGTTTGGTCTACGTCCCCCATCCCTTCGACCGCCTGCGCACCACGCCCTCCTACCGCTCGCTGGTGGACAATCTGCACCGCATCGACGTCATCGAGACCTACAACGCGCGCAACGCTCTCGCCTACTTCAACCTGAACGCCGAGCGTTTCGCCGCCAAGTACAATGTCGTGGCCGGAGCCGGGAGTGATGCCCACGTGCTCGCCGGTTTGGGCACGGCCATGCTCCGCATGCCGCGGTTTCACGACCCTGCGAGCTTCATGCAGGCTCTCCGGGAGGCCGACATCGTCACCCGGCGGCGCAGCCTCCTCTACCTGCAGTCACTCAAGCTGCTGCAGAACACCCTGGACCACGTGCTGCCCGGCTCTTGACGGTTTTCCGTCCGATTCGTGGCGGCAAAGCAAAGGAAACCGGCACGCGCCGGCCAATATAGGTGCTACCCCCCGTGACCGGGGCAACTGAAACAAGGAACAGGATGGCACCGGAACCGCGCAACAAACGGGCGACCGAATCGCCCACGGAGAACAACGACATCTACCGCAAGCTCGAAGAGCGGGCGATCGCCGAGAGCAACGAGCTCAACCGCCGGGTGGCCCGGTGCCGCAGGTGCGCGCGGGGTGACTTTCTTCCCACCGTCGGCTCGGGTCACCCCCTGGCCGACATCGTGTTGGTGAAGTACCAGCCGCGCTACCTGGAAGTCAGCGAGGGGGTGGCGTTCTTCGGCCGGTCGGGCTCAGCCGTGCTGAAGAGCGTGGAGCGCCTGGGAGTCGACCCCTTGCTCCTGTACGG
>JAMDDA010000152.1 GCA_023488925.1 Actinomycetota bacterium | reverse complement strand
GCGGCTCCTCGTGCGCATTTCCACCACGAGCACGAGGGACACCAACACCACTGAACGAGGCTCGAGCGACGCCGGCCCTCGCCGTGGCCTCCGCTGCGCCGGCTCCGAGCGACAGAGGCCCGGAGGGCCGCTTTCTTCGACCCCCGGCTAGTGCCGGAAGTGGCGCCTCCCGGTGACCACCATGGCCAGGCCTTTCTCCTCGGCGTAGCGCGTCACCTCGTCGTCCCGCTTCGAGCCCCCCGGGTGGATGACGCACGCGGCCCCCGCATCCACCACCACCTCGAGGGCATCGGTGAAGGGGAAGAAAGCGTCCGAAGCGCAGGCGCAACCGGTCAGAGGGTGGCGGGCCTTCTGCACGGCGATGCGGGAGGAATCAACCCGGCTCATCTGCCCGGCCCCGATGCCGATGGTCATGAGGTCTTTGGCCAGGACGATGGCGTTGCTCTTCACGTGCTTGGCCACCCGCCAGGCGAAGACCAGGTCGCCCCACTCCGCTTCCGTCGGATGGCGACTGGTCACCACCGACATGGTGTCGCGACTCTCCACCTCGGAGTCGCGGTCTTGCACCAGGACGCCTCCCATGACCCGCTTCATGTCGAGCAGACCGCGCGGATGGCGCCGGCGCTCCTCGTCGACCAGCAGGCGGATGTCGGGTTTCTGGGTGAGAATCTCCAAAGCTTCCTCCAGGAAAGCCGGAGCGAAGAGCACCTCCACGAAGTTGGCCGAGATCGCCCGGGCCAGGCTCTCGTCCACCGGACGGTTCACCACGATGACGCCGCCGAAGGCCGACATGGGGTCGCAGGCGAGGGCCTTCTCGTAGGCCAGGGTGATGTCCTCGGCCAGAGCCACCCCGCAGGGATTGTTGTGCTTGATGATGACGCAGCAGGGAAGGGTGAACTCCTGGACCAGCCGGCGGCCGGAGTCGAGGTCGAGGAGATTGTTGAAGCTGAGTTGGGCGCCGTGCAGTTGGGGAACGGCCGAGAGGAGATGCTTACGGCCCAGCACGTCGGCGTAGTAGGCACCCCGTTGGTGCGGGTTCTCGCCGTAGCGCAGGTCCTGAACCTTGGCGAAGTCCCACATGATGTACGGCGGGAAGTCGCCCTCCTGGGCGTTGAACCAGCTGGCGATGGCGAAATCGTAGTGGGCGGTGTGGTGAAAGGCTTCCAGAGCGAGAGCCCGGCGCGTCTCCAAGGAGAGGGCGCCCTCGTTCCGGCGCAACTCCCGGAGGACGGAGTCGTAGCGGTGGGGATCCACCACCACGGCCACCCCGGTGAAATTCTTGGCGGCCGCCCGCACCAACGTGGGGCCGCCTATGTCGATGTTCTCGATGACCTCGGCCTCGGTGACGCCCCGCTTCTCTGCCGTCTCTTCGAAGGGGTAGAGGTTCACCACCACCATGTCGATGGGCTCGATGCCCATCCCCTGGATGGTCTTCATGTGCTCGTGTACGGCCCGGTCGGCCAGAATGCCCGCGTGAATGGCTGGGTGCAGGGTCTTCACGCGCCCGTCCATCATCTCGGGGAAGCCGGTGACGTCGGAAACCGAGGTCACGGGGAGACCGACCTCCCGCAGAAAACGCAGGGTGCCTCCGGTGGAGACGATCTCCACTCCCAGCTCGACCAGTCCCCGGACGAAAGGCTCGAGATGCCACTTGCTGGATACGGACACGAGCGCACGGCGTATCTTCACGCTTCCCCCTCTCTCCTCAGCGACCATGCAAGGCCGCGCTCACCAATCGATCTCCGACGGTTGGCTGTCGTCGACCCGCACAACCCGAGAGCCCGGCCCCGGCGGGTGGATCTTCCCCTTGGCGAACAGCTCCACCACCCGCGGGAGCACGCGGTGCTCCAGTGCGTGCACTCTCGTGGCCAGACTGGCGGCGGTGTCGTCTTCGTGGACAGGAATCGCCTCCTGCCGGATCACCGGACCGCTGTCCACTCCCTCGTCCACGAAGTGGACCGTGACCCCGGTGAGCTTCACCCCGTACTCCAGAGCGTCGGCGATGGCCCGCTCGCCCGGGAAGGAGGGCAGCAACGCCGGGTGCAGGTTGATCACCCGGTGCGGGAAACGCCGCAGGAAGGCCGGGGTCAGAAGCTGCATGTAGCCGGCCAGCACCACCAGATCGACGCCGGCCGTCTCGATGGCAGCAGCCATGGCCCGGTCACGGGCTTCCCGGTCCGGGAACTCGTGGAGAGGGAAGACGGCGGTGGGGATGTCGGCCCGTTCCGCCCGCTCGAGAGCGAGCGCCCCCGGTACATTGCTGATGACCAGCGCCACCTCGACACCGGCCACCCGGCCGTGCAGCCGGTCGATGAGCGCCTGCAGGTTGGAGCCGCTGCCCGAAACGAGCACGGCCAGGCGGAAAGCCACCCTCTCTCCCTTTCTCCTCGGAACGGAGCCGGCCGGACGCCCGCGGACACCGGCGGCGCGATCATGGTACCAGAGGAACGGCGGGAGCCGAAATCGCGCCTGCCGGCCGGTCGCGCCGGTCCGCTGCCGGCCTCGGGGTGCGCCTCGACCGCAGAAGACCGCCCGCGCGCCGGGGCGCGCGCCGGGCCTCAGAAGACGCCGCGCAGGGTGACGGGCCGCTCTCCGCGCA
>JAMDDA010000024.1 GCA_023488925.1 Actinomycetota bacterium | reverse complement strand
AGGAGACCGATCAGCGCTACTGGGTGCTCAAGTGCCCCGGCTGCGGGCGCTGGCACTGCCTGGAGGATGAGTTTGCAGAGCACCACGGCTCGCCCGGGGATCCCCGGCAGGAGATCTGCTTCATCCGGGGGGAGCCTGGCCGGGAGGCCCTGGTGTGCCTGGACTGCGGGCACAAGCTCGATCCAGGCGCAGGCCGCTGGGTGGCCAAGTACCCGGGCCGGCCCACCCGCGGCTACCAGCTCTCGAAGTTCCAGAGCCAGGTGCTCTCCCAGAAGGAGCGAGAGCAGGGCCACCTGACCAAGCCGGCCGCCCTTCTGGCTGAATGGCGGGCCACCCGCTACCCGGAGGAGTTCTTCAATTCGGAGGTGGGCCTCCCCTACCTGGCGGCCGAGGGAGGCCTCTCCGAGCAGGACCTCCTGGCCCTGGAGGGACCCTACGGCCAGCCCGAGAGCGGACGGGGCTGCGTCATGGGGGTGGACCAGGGCCACGGGCTTCACCTGGTGGTCAAGGAGCCCACCGAGTCGGAGATCGTGCTCACGGTCAGGGTCCACCACGAGCCCATGACCGACGCCGTTTTCAGCCATTTGGACCACTTCATGGCCGCCTACGACGTGCGGGCCTGCGTGATTGACGCACTGCCAAACACCCACGCTGCCCGGGCCTTTGCCCGGCGCTTTCCGGGGCGGGTGTGGCTCTCCTTCTACTCGGCCACGCAGCGGGGCGGCGCCTCCTTCAGCCGAGACCAGGAAGGCACCCCTATCGTGACCGTCAACCGCACTGAGAGCCTGGACGCCTGGCGAGACGCGCACAAGCTCGCTCGGCGACGCCTCCCCAGAGAGACCGACGAGCTCCGCGAGTACCGCAGGCAGCTGACCAACATCCTGCGCAAGGTGGAGGAGGACCCCGTGAGCGGAGAGAAGCGAGCGCGCTGGATCAAGCGGGGCCCGGACCACTTCGCCCACGCCGACAACTACGCCGAGATCGCGCTTGGGCGCCGGGCGGGCGGCCGGGTGTCCGTCGAGGTGGTGGGCTAGATGGGCCGGGTGTCCGTCGAGGTCCTCGAGGCGCCGGCCAGGGCGGAGGGCGCCTCTAAGCAGCTCGACCTTGCCAAGTTCGCCTACGACGAGCACCGCTGCGTGGCCCCGCCGGTCGATCCACAGGTGCTCGCCCAGCTCTACAGCCGCAACGTGGCCCACAAGGCCTGCGTGGATGCCAAGTCCGTGAACACGGTTGGCCTCGGCTGGAGCCTGGAGGCCAAGGACGGCGCGGACTCGGGGGACGCCGATCTCCGCGACCTCGTGATTGAGCTCGAGGCCTGGCTCGATCTCCTGGCGCGCCGGGACGGAGAGAGCTTCACCGACCTGCTGCTGGCTGCGAAAAAGGACGAGGAGGCGGTCGGCTCTACCACGTGCACGCCTACACACTCCGCCGCCGCAAAGACAAGGACGGCTGGGTCCAGAAGGTGGACGGGGACTACGTCTACTTCCGCAACTACCGCCTGGCCCCCGAGGACACAAAATCGCCCGACAGGTTCCAGGGCACCAACGAGCTCCTGATCGTGGGGGAGACCTCGCCGGACTCACCGTTCTACCCGCTGCCTGACCACGTGCCCGCTCTGGGGGACATGGCCGGGGACGAGGCGGCGCAGCTATATCAGCTGCAGTTCTTCCGAAACAACGCTGTCCCCCGCATCGCCGTGGTGGTCGAGAACGGGCGGCTCGACGAGGACACCAAGGCCTATCTGCTGAGCTACATGCGGGAAGGCATCCGCGGAGACGCCCACAAGACGCTCATCCTCCAGGGCACTCAGGGCACGGATACCCGCATCAGGATCGAGCGGCTCACCGTGGGCACCCGGGAAGAGGCCGACTTCATGGCCTACCGCAAGTTTGTGGTAGGCCAGGTGATCATGGCCCACAGGGTGAGCCCCTCCAAAGTCACCATCGTGGAGAACGCAAACTTGGCGAACTCCAAGGACCAGGACAAGACCTTCAAGGAACAGGTGATCAAGCCTGACCAGGAGCGCTGGGAACGCCGCATCCAGTGGCTGCTCGAGGACGAGTTCGGACCGGATCTGCCGATCAGATTCCGGTTCCGGGAGATGGACCTCGCGGATGAGGAGCAGATCGCCCGCACCCGCTCCTTCTATATGGGGGCGCTGACCAACAACGAGGTGCGCTCGTTTCTCGGCATGGGCGACGCCGGCCGGGACCCGGACACGGGCGCGGTCACCGATCCGGATCTGGCCGCCTGGGGCGAGCAGCCTTTCGAGGCGCCACCGCCGCCCCCGGGAGGGGCGCAGGAAGGCCTCGGCAACCTGGAGCCCATGAGCAAGCGCATCTCCCCGGTCCACCGGGCCTTCGTCGCCGAGGTGGCCAAGCTCGGCTACTTGGTGGAGGAGATCCGGGAGCTCGCGGGGCCGGACCCCGAGCACGAAGCCTACTGACCCAGGAGGACTTGACCATGTTCACCGCCTCGGCCACCGACGCAGCCGACACGCTGGACGTGTACGTCGACGCCCTCATCGGGGGCGAGTGGGTGAATGCCATACACTTCACCCAGCAGGCGGGTAACGGGGCGCCCCGGAGCGAGGTGGCCGTGCTCGATCC
>JAMDDA010000057.1 GCA_023488925.1 Actinomycetota bacterium | reverse complement strand
CTGCCCGGATGACCTCGATCTGGCGCATCGCCTGCCGCACCGAGGAGGAAGTCTATGCCGCGCTCGGCCTGCCCCTCATCCCGCCGGAGCTGCGGGAGAACCGCGGCGAGCTGGAGGCGGCCCGCGAAGGGCGGCTTCCCCACCTCATCGACCTCTCCGACCTCCGCGGCGATCTCCACGTGCACAGTGATTGGTCGGACGGCCGCGCCACCATCGAGGAGATGGCCGAAGCCGCCCGGCAGCAGGGGCTGGAGTACATCTGCTTCTGCGACCATTCCCGGTCGCTGGGCATGGGCAAGGGGCTCGAGCCGGAACAGGTCCTGCGCCAGATCGAGGTCATCCGGGCAGCGCAGGAGAGCTTCCCCGGCATAGCCCTGCTGGCCGGCTCGGAGGTGGACATCCTGGCCGACGGGCGCCTCGATCTGGCCGACGAAGTCCTCGCCCGGCTCGACTTCGTCACGGCCAGTATCCATTCGGGCTTCAACCAGCCGGTGGACCGGATCATGAAGCGCCTGGCGGCGGCCATGGAGAACCCGCACGTGGATGCGATCGGCCACCCTACCGGGCGCCTGTTGGGCCGGCGGGAGCCCTACCGGGTGGACGTGGAGGAGCTCATATCCCTGGCCGCCAAGACGGGCACCATCCTGGAAATCAACGCTTCATACCACCGACTCGATCTGTCGGCTGCCCACGCCCGTCTGGCTCGCGACCGGGGGGTCCCCTTGGCCATCAACAGCGACGCCCATGCCCCGGGCGGCTACGATCTTCTCCGTTTCGGCGTCGGGGAGGCCCGCCGGGGGTGGGTGGAGGCGGCCGATGTGATCAACACCCTGCCCCTGCCCGATCTGCTCGTCCGTCTGCGGCCCAAGGCCCACTCGTGACCGGCCGCCGCCCCGGGCGGCGAAAACGCCTCGCGTTTTCCGTGGTGCCAGGATACACTACCGGAAACCGACGAGGAGTGAAGCCAGGCAATGACCGCCCACGCGGCAAAGAAACAGCTCACCCGCTCCGCGCGGAACCGCATGGTCGCCGGCGTCGCCGGTGGCTTGGCAGAGTACCTCGGGATCGACCCCGTGCTCGTGCGACTGGCTTTTGTGGCCGTCACGCTCGCCACGGGGGTCGGCATCGTCTTCTACCTCGCCGCTTGGCTGATCATCCCCCCGGAGAAGGAGGCGTCCGTGGACCAGCCGCCGTCCGCGCCCGAACCATCCTCACCCGAACCACCCGAAACACCGGTGCAGCCCTCCGCGACGGAACAGGACCCCTCGGCACCCCCGCCGGCCGCTCCGGAGACCGGGGCCCCCACCGAGGAAGGCTCACGGCGACGGACCGTCGCCGGACTCGTGCTCATCGGCCTCGGGGTCGCCTTCTTCGCGGATCAGTTCATCCCCTGGTTGAACTGGGGCACGCTCTGGCCGCTGGTCCTCGTCGCCGTCGGCGTACTGCTCCTCGTGCGGGGTAGAGCCTGATGACCGCAAGCCGGGTCCTGTGGGGCCTCGTCCTCATCCTGGTCGGTGGGGCTTTCTTGGCCGCCAACTTGAACCTGCTCAGCTGGGACTTCGTGCTCTCCCTCTGGAGGCTCTGGCCGTTGATCCTGGTACTGCTGGGCCTGGGCGTGCTTTTCCGAGGCCGCAACCAATGGGTAGCGGCGCTCCTCATGCTGGCCGTGCTGGCAGCCGGCGGCGGCCTCGTGGCGGCCGACCGGGGAGCGGCCGGCCTCTCGAACGGCGCCCGCATCGTCCGGATCGAAGGCCCGGCGGTGAGCGGAGTCTTGAGCGCCCAGACGACCATCGACGTCGGCGCCGCGCGCCTGGACATCCGTGGGGGTGAGACCGGCAAGGTCGTCCAAGGCACATACGAGTCACGGCGGGAGCCGGTGATCTCCCAGCTGTCCCACAGGGGAGCCTACACACTGAAGGTCGCCCGCCAAGGCTCGGGGGTCTCCGTCCTCCCCTTCCTCAACCGCGGACAGGAAGCCCTCGCTCTGACCCTCGCTCCCGGAATTCCCTGGCGGCTCGAGATCGACACGGGCGCCGCGAACGGGACGATCGACCTGGAGCGGGTGGTGCTGGAGGACCTCGTGATCGATGCCGGCGCGAGCTCCATCGACGTGACCGTGGGGCCCGACATCGTGGACGGTGCCCGGGTACTGATCGAGGGTGGGGCCGGAGCGTACAGGCTGCGCCTGCCGCGGAGCCTGGACCTGACCGTGCATACCAGCGGTGCCGTCTCTTCGGTGGATGTCGACCCGCTGATGCAGCGCTCGGGCGACAACACCTACACGTACAAGGGCGGAAACGACCGCCTCACGGTGAATTTGAGCGCGGGGGTGAGCTCGATCCGAGTCGAGCTGTACTAGAACGGCGGCGCCCTGTACCGAAACAGCAGCGCCGCCGGCCACGCTGCTCAACCGGGGCCGGGGGACCTCAACCGGGGCCTCGGGTCGAGCCCGCGCGCTTCATCTCCGCATAGCGCTCGCAGAGATCGCGATAGGCCTGCTTCACGGCCCGCTGCGCCCCACCGCCGTAGTTGACGCGCAGCTCCTCGAGAACCGTCTCCTGGTCGGTGACGAGGTTGGAGCCCACCAGCAGCTCCTCCACAAAGGCGCTGACCGGGG
>JAMDDA010000185.1 GCA_023488925.1 Actinomycetota bacterium | reverse complement strand
TAAGAAATGCATTATATGTTGCTTAAATGGTAGAACGTATGTTCGCTAAGCCACTGTAGCCATCCCCTCGGACGGAAAGCGGGGGAGGCCAGTGTACACGAACATTTGTTCGCTGACAAGACGTCGCGAGCCGCCGGCCGTGGTCCTGAAGCCGGTGGCGGAGCCGGAGATCGAGTGCGTGGCGCGCGAGTAGAGGAGGGCCGCGGCGGCGCACAGGAGAAGGCCCTTTATACCAATAGGGGGTATGGGTATAATAGCAGGGATAGCAACGAACACGGAAGGTAACCGCCGATACCACGGCGAACTATCGGCAGGGCCACCGTCGCCGGAAGAGGAGATCGATCATGGAGAAACTCCGGGAGCTGGAACTCCCAGTCGCCGGCGTTCACTGCGACGTTTGCGCCGCTCGAATCGAGGAGGCGCTCGCGGATCTGCCGGGAGTCGCGCGGGCTCGGGTGAACGCCACCTCGGAGCGGGCCTTCATCCGGCATGACCCGCAGGCAGCCCCGGTTGCGGCCTTGGTCGCGGCCATCCGCAGTGCCGGCTACGACGTGGGAGTCGCCCGCATCCATCTGCCCATCGAGGGCCTGCACTGCGCGAGCTGCGTGAACAAGATCGAGCACGCCCTGCGCGCCGTTGCCGGTGTGAAGGCGGCCACGGTGAGTCTGGCCAACGAAGAGGCTGTGGTGGACTACCTGCCCGGGGAGGCCGACCCGGCTGCCTTGCGTGCTGCCGTGGAGGCGACCGGTTACCGGGTGCGGGAGGGGAAGGCCGGCGCCGCGGCGACCATGCCGCCCGAGCACCCCGCCGCCGCCATCCCCCCGGCTTCCGGCGAGAGCGTGGAGGACGCGGCCGCCCGGGAGCGTGAGCGCGAGTACCGGCGGCTGCGCTCGAAGTTCATCGTGGCGGCGGTCATCGCGCTGCCCGTTATACTCGCCAGCTACCCGGCGTACATCCCCGGTCTCAAGTTGCTCTCGGAGCAGGCCATCCGACTGATCTGGGCGGTCACCGCCGTGGTTGTGCTGCCCGTCCTCTTCTACTCGGGCAGCCACTTTTTCACCGGCGCCTGGCACGCCTTTCGCCACCGCTCGGCCGACATGAACACCTTGATCGCGCTGGGGATCGGCGCCGCCTGGCTCTACTCCGTGGTCGCCGTGGCCTTCCCCAGTCTCTTCCCCGAGGGCACCGCCGAGCCCTTCTTCGACGTGGTGGCCGTGGTGGTGGCCCTGGTCGTGCTGGGACAGGTTCTCGAGCTGCGGGCGAAGGGGCGTTCCTCGGAGGCCATCAAGAAGCTCATGGGCCTGCAGGCGAAAACGGCCCGGGTGATCCGCGACGGCGTCGAGCTCGACCTGCCGGTGGAGGAGGTGCTGGTAGACGACGTCATCGTCGTGCGCCCGGGTGAGAAGGTACCGGTGGACGGCGTGGTGGTGGACGGTCATTCCTCGGTGGACGAGTCTATGATCACGGGGGAACCCATCCCGGTGGAAAAGGCCGCAGGCGACCAGGTCATCGGGGCCACCATCAACAAGACGGGCAGCTTCCGCTTCCGGGCCACCAAGGTGGGCAAGGACACCGCCCTCGCTCAGATCGTGCGCATGGTACAGGAGGCGCAGGGTTCGAAGGCGCCCATCCAGCGGCTGGTGGACGTGGTCGCGGGCTACTTCGTACCGGCGGTCATGCTCATCGCCATCGCCGCCTTCGTGGTGTGGTTCGTGGTGGGACCCGACCCCTCCATCACCTACGCCTTGGTGGTAGCCGTGACCGTGCTCATCATCGCCTGCCCGTGCGCCCTGGGGCTGGCCACGCCCATGTCCCTCATGGTGGGAGTGGGCAAGGCGGCCGAAAAGGGCATCCTCATCCGCAACGGCGAGGCCCTGCAGCAGGCCCAAGCCCTGGACGGGGTGGTGCTCGACAAGACCGGCACCATCACCCTGGGGAAGCCCTCGCTCACCGACGTGGTCGCCGCCCCCGGCTTTGCCGAGGCCGAGCTCGTGCGCCTGGCGGCCTCGGTGGAGCGCAGTTCGGAGCATCCCTTGGCTCAGGCCATCGTGGAGGGCGCGCAGGGCCGTGGGTACGAGTTGGTCGACCCCGAGGAATTCGAGGCCGTGCCCGGTTACGGCGTGACCGCCAGGGTGGAGGGGCGCGCGGTGCAGCTGGGCAACTTGGCCTTCATGCGGCAGCTGGGCGTGGAACTGGGTGATCTCGAGGGCCGTTCCGTTGCTCTGGCCGACCAGGGCAAGACCCCCATGTATGTGGCGGTCGACGGGCAAGCGGCCGGCATCGTGGCCGTGGCCGATACCGTGAAGGAGGACTCGCGCTTGGCCATCCGGCGGCTGCAGGAGATGGGCCTGGAGGTCGTCATGATCACCGGCGATAACCGGCGCACCGCCGAAGCCATCGCCCGGGAGGTCGGCATCACCCGGGTGCTGGCCGAGGTGCTGCCCAAGGACAAGGCCCACCAGGTGCACCTGCTGCAGGCCGAGGGTAAGAAGGTGGCCATGGTGGGTGACGGCATCAACGATGCCCCCGCCCTGGCTCAGGCCGACGTAGGCATGGCCATCGGCACCGGCACCGATGTGGCCATCGAGGCCTCGGATATCACCCTCATCACCGGGAGCCTCCGGGGGGTGGTGACCGCCGTGGAGGTCTCCCGGGCCACCATGCC
>JAMDDA010000175.1 GCA_023488925.1 Actinomycetota bacterium | reverse complement strand
GCCGGGACAAAGACCAGACCTACCCCGCTTTCGGTCTCCACGAGGATGCGGGTGGCCGACACGCCCTTGACCCGGCCCGGGTTCCGGGCCAGAACCACGTCACCGGTGTCCACCGCCGCCCGGTACTCCATGCCGGTGCCGATCAGGGGAGCCTCGGAAACCAGCAGGGGCACCGCCTGCCGCTGCATGTTCGAGCCCATGAGGGCCCGGTTGGCGTCGTTGTGCTCGAGGAAGGGGATGAGCGCAGTGGCCACCGAGACGATCTGCTGCGGTGAGACGTCCATGTACTGCACGTCCTGCTTGCGGGCGGTCACGTACTCGCCCCCCGGGGAGCGGGCCAGCACCGTGTCGTTGAGGAACTCGCGCGTCTCCGGATCGAAGGGAGCGCTGGCCTGGGCGATGGTGAAATTCGCCTCCTCGTAAGCGGTGAGCCATTCCACCTCGTCGGTCACCCGACCGTCGACGACCCGCCGGTAGGGGGTTTGGATGAAGCCGTACTCGTTGACCGTGGCGAAGCTGGAGAGCGAACCGATGAGACCGATGTTCGGGCCTTCGGGAGTCTCGATGGGACACATGCGCCCGTAGTGGGTGGGGTGCACGTCGCGCACCTCGATGGGAGCCCGCTCCCGCGTGAGACCGCCGGCTCCGAGGGCCGAAAGTCTGCGCCGGTGGGTGAGTCCGGCCAAAGAGTTGGTCTGGTCCATGAACTGCGAGAGCTGTGAGCTCCCGAAAAACTCTTTCAGGGCCGCCACCACCGGGCGGATGTTGACGATGGTCTGAGGAGTGATGGTGTCCACGTCCTCGGTGGTCATACGCTCCTTGACAACCCGTTCCATGCGGGAAAGCCCGATGCGGAAGGCATCCTGCACCAGCTCCCCCACCGTGCGCAGGCGCCGGTTGCCGAAATGCTCGTACTCGTCGAGGCGGTTCGCCACCTCGTCCCAGTTGAGCGTGGCGGCGACCTCGGCCAGGTCCCGGGCCTCCGCGAAGAGCCCTTCGTGGTCTATGGCGACCGGCACGCTCACGAGCTCGTTCACCAGGGCGACGATGTCCCGCTTGGTCAGCGTGCGCACGGAAAGGTCGGTGTCGAGGCCCAGGCGGGCGTTCACCTTGTGGCGGCCCACCTTGCTGAGATCGTAGCGCTTGGAATCGAAGCAGGTATTCCACAGGAGCGAACGGCTGGCCTCGAGCGTCGGCGGTTCACCGGGACGCTGCTTCTTGAAAAGCTCCACGAGCGCTTCTTCCACGGAGCGCACGGAATCGCGCTCGAGGGTGTTCTTGATGAAGATGTTGTCGCCGAAAAGGGCCAGGATCTCTTCGTCGGTGCCCGTGGCCAGGAGACCGGGCTCGTCGCCCGTGTCCTCGTTCTTGACGCCGGCCAAGGCCCGCAGGAAAACCGTGGCCGGCAGCTTGCGCTTGCGGTCGATGCGCACGTTCACCGTGCCCCGCTTGTCGATCTCGAACTCCAGCCACGAACCCCGGGAGGGCATGAGGTTCGCCACCAGCACCTGTGTCTGCTTGTTGGTGTCCTTGGGCACCATGACATAGGCGCCCGGGGAACGCACGAGCTGCGTGACGATCACCCGCTCGGTGCCGTTGATGATGAAGGTGCCCTGCTCCGTCATCATGGGAAAATCGCCCATGAAGACGCTCTGCTCCCGGATCTCGCCCGTCTCCCGATTGACGAAGGCCACCTTGATGAACAGGGGAGCGGCGTAGGTCTGGTCTTTGTCCCGGCACTCGGCCTGGGATACCGGAGGCTCGCGGAACTCGTAGTCCCCGAAGTGCACTGCGTACTTCTGCGTGTAATCCTCGATGGGGTTGATGTCTTCGATGGTCTCCTTCAAACCTTCCGTGAGGAACCAGTTGAAGGATTCGAGCTGGATGGCGATGAGGTTGGGAACGTCGAGGATCTGAGAGAGGCGGGAGAAGGTTTTCCGCGGTTTGGGAGTCGTTCTGAGGCTCAAACGGGCTCACTCCTCGCAATGCTCGGGGGGTTTGCACTGGTTGAATGCGCAAACTTGAATGTTACCACTCAGTGCCGGACGAAAACAAGCCCGGCGGGTCGCGGACAACCGCGCCCGACGGGCTTGTCTCGGCGCACGCCTGCTGCGCTGAGCGATCCTACTTGATCTCCACGGAGGCTCCGGCTTCTTCGAGCTGCTTCTTCAGATCCTCGGCCTCTTCCTTGCTGATCCCTTGCTTGACCGGGTTCGGGGCGCCGTCGACTAGTTCCTTCGCTTCTTTCAAGCCGAGGCCGGTGACCGCACGCACCACCTTGATCACCTGGATCTTCTTGTCGCCGGCCGCGGAGAGGATCACATCGAACTCGGTCTTCTCTTCCTCGGCCTCGGCCGCGGCGGCCGGAGCGGCGGCCACAGCCACGGGGGCGGCCGCGGTCACGCCGAACTCCTCTTCCAGGGCCTTGACAACCTCGGCCAGCTCGAGAACGGTCATCTTCTTGATCTCTTCGATCAGCTCTTGTGGTGTCATCGACTCACAACCTCCTGGTGACTGAACGGGGGCGCCACACGCCCCACCAACGGTTCACGGACTTACGCGGCTTGGGCTTTCTGCTCCCGGATCTGGTCGAGGGCCACGACCAGCCCGCGCACGGGACCGGTGAGAACGTTGGCCAGCCCGTACAGCGGCGCGGCGATGCCCCCCACGACCTTGGCGATGAGTTCCTCGCGGGTCGGCAGAGAGGCCAGCTGCTCCACCTGGGCGGCCGCGAGGACCCGGTGCTGCATATACCCACCCTTGATGGCGAGCTTCTTCTTCTCCTTGATGAATCCCTGCAGCGTCTTGGCCGGTGCCACCGGGTCGTCGGCGCAAAACGTGATGGCGGTCGGGCCCTGGAGCAACGTCTCGAGGCCCTGCAGGCCAACTTCGGCGGCCGCCCGGCGGGCCAAGGTGTTCTTCACCACGGTGAGTGTGGCCCCGCTCTGCCGCAGGCGCCCCCGCAGATCCACGGCCTCGGCGACAGAGAGGCCGCGGAAATCGACGAGGTAATACGTCTCGGCGGACTTCAGAGCGGCGATGATCGCGTCGACCACCGCGACCTTCTCGGACTTCAGCATGGACTTCGCCTCCTTTCCAAAAAAATCGTCCACCCCTGAGACAGAGGTGGACGTCGTGGCTCACGCGCTTGCGCGCGGATGCGCGTACGTTTCCGCCTCGGCTGGCAGGCCGGCACCCGGTCCGATTAAGCCGCTCCGCAGGCGGCGCCAGCTGTCTCCGGCTTCTTGGGCGCGACGAGTATACCCATGGAGCCCCGCCCCCGCAAGCCCGCGGTCCCGGGACCGGCGCCCGGCGGCCGCCGCACAAAACCGCAGTAGCCGGTGCTTCCGGCCTGGTTCGCGCCTTCGCCCGCCGAGCGCTTCCGCCGCACTCTTTCTCGGCGTGGGAAGAGCAGGCCCGGCAGTAATCCGGCAGAGTACTGCTGACAGGCTGCCGAAAAAGGAAGGCCGTGACCGCCACGTTCGGAGACGAATAACGCTGCGCCCTGGCTCTTGCCCGCGGCCGAACGTGGCGTGATCCCGGGCTCTTCAACGGCCTGTTACGCGACGGCGTCTTCTTCCAGAAAGCCCCGCGTCTTGGCGGTGTCCACCGGGATGCCCGGCCCCATGGTGCTGGTGATGGTGATGGAGCGCAGGTACTTCCCCTTGGCCGCCGCCGGCTTGGCCCGGATGAGCTCTTCCAGCAGCTCGCCGTAGTTCTCGACCAGGCGGCGCTCGTCGAAGGACTTCTTGCCGATGATCAGGTGGACTACGCCGAACTTGTCGGTGCGGTACTCGATCTTGCCGGCCTTCGTGTCTTTGACCGCCTTGCCTACGTCGAAGGTGACCGTGCCCGCCTTGGGATTCGGCATGAGGCCCCGCGGACCCAGGATGCGGCCGAGCTTGCCCACCACGCCCATCATATCGGGGGTGGCGATGGCTGCGTCGAAGTCGAGAAAGCCCTGCTCGACCTGGGCCGCCAGATCCTCGGCGCCCACGATGTCGGCGCCGGCCTCCTGGGCTTCCTGGGCCTTGTCACCCTTGGCGAAGACGGCCACCCGCATGGTCTTGCCCGTGCCGTGGGGCAACATGAGCGTGCCCCGCACCTGTTGGTCGGCATGCCGCGGGTTGATGCCCAGCTTGATGTGGACCTCCATGGTCTCGTCGAAGTTGGCCGTGTGCATCGCCTTGAGCAGACGTATCGCCTCCAGCGGACTGTAGACACGACCGGGCTCGACGCCCCTCTTGGCCTCTTTGAACCTCTTGGAATCCCTGCTCATCGATACCTCCCGGTGGTACCTGCGGGCCGTCGGCCCTCCCACCTGTCGGGCCCGCCCCCGGCGGGCCGTTCCCTTGCCCCGGCGGGTGCCGCCCGCCGGCTTCCTCCGGATGTTATTCCACTACCACGCCCATGCTGCGGGCCGTGCCGGCCAGAATGTTCATGGCGGCTTCCACGTCGTTCGCGTTCAGGTCGGGGAGCTTGGCCTCCGCGATCTGCCGCAGCTGATCCCGGGTGATGGTGCCCACTTTCTCCCGCCGGGGGTTGCCCGAACCCTTGGCGATGCCGGCCGCCTGGCGGATGAGGACCGCCGCCGGCGGCGTCTTCAGTTGGAAGGTGAAGGACCGGTCTTCATAGACCGTGATCTCCACCGGGATGACCGTGCCCGCCTTGTCCTGCGTCTGCGCGTTGTACGCCTTACAGAACTCCATGATGTTGACCCCGTGCTGGCCGAGCGCGGGACCCACCGGGGGAGCCGGGTTCGCCTGCCCCGCGTTGATCTGCAGCTTGATGATCGCCCTGACTTTCTTCGCCACGTCGCCTCTCCAGTGCGCTCGTCCGGACGCCCGCCGGGTCCGGCCCGTTTTCTTTTCCCTAGCAGGCTGCTGAAAAAGACCATGACCGCCACGTTCGGAGACCAAGAACACCTGCATCTTGGCTCTCGGCCGCGACCGAACGTGGCGCGAAGATGGTTCTTCCGCAGCCTGCTAGACCTTTTTCACCTGCTCGAACCCGAGCTCGGTGGGTGTATCCCGCCCGAAGATCGAAACCATCACCTTGAGCTTGCTCTGCTCGGCGTTGACCTCGGCCACCTCGCCCGTGAAATCGGTGAGCGGACCGCTGACCACCCGCACCTGGTCGCCCACCGAGAACTCGGCCTTGGCCTTGGGTTTCTCGGCCGTGGAGGTGTGCAGGATGCGGTCGACCTCGGCGGGGCTGAGAGGCGTCGGCTTGTTGTCGGAACCCACGAAACCGGTGACACCCGGGGTGTTCTTCACGAGCGACCAGGAGTCGTCGGTGAGCACCATGCGCACCAGGATGTATCCGGGGAAGATCCGCTTCTCGACCTGCACCTTCTCCCCGCCCTTGGTCTCCACCACCTGCTCGGTGGGCACGACGATATCCTCGAAGAACTCCGCCTGCCCCATCGACTGGATGCGGTGCTCGAGGTTCGCCCGGGCCTTGTTCTCGTGGCCCGAGTAGGTGTTGATCACGTACCACTTCGCCTGCATGGCGGCTCTTATCCCCTCGTCGCGTGGACCCGGGCCTACCCGAGACGGGCCAGGCTCACCAGCTGCGACCACACCAAGTCGAGCAGACCGATGTAGGCCGCCGCGATGGCCACGGCGATCAAGACCACCCAGGTGGCCTGAATGAGCTCGGGGCGGGGCGGCCAGGTGACCTTCCCCATCTCGACCCGAACCTCGCGCAGGAAGCGACGCGGGCTGCGCCCGGCAGCGCCGCCCGCCGCGACGGCCGGCCGGACGCTCCGCTGAGCCGGGGCGGCCTTCGCCGGCGCCTTGGTTGTGGTCTTGGTCGTCGTTCTCGCCATGGTGCTCGCTGCGCCTTTCTCAAAAAGAACTGGCAGGGCAGGAGGGATTCGAACCCCCAACATCCGGTTTTGGAGACCGGCGCTCTACCGTTGGAGCTACTGCCCTGCGTGACTCCGTTCGAAAGCAGCGTCGCCCCACCCCGGCGGGGAGGGATCCGCTACTTGGTCTCCTTGTGCACGGTGTGCGTGCCGCACCACCTGCAGAACTTCTGCAGCTCGATCCGCTCCGGATCGTTCCGCTTGTTCTTCATGGTCGTGTAGTTGCGGCGCTTGCACTCCTGGCAAGCCATCGTCACGCGTACCCGCATTACTTCACCTATCCCTACCTAGAGTAATCCAGCATGCTACCACAGCGCACACATAAAACCCAAGGTGGCGGCCCCACCGGACCGCACCCTGGGCGAACGAGCTGGTAGCGGCGCAGGGATTCGAACCCCGGACTCGCGGATTATGATTCCGCTGCTCTGACCAACTGAGCTACGCCGCCGGACATATGCGCCGAGAGCCTCCAATCGGATTCGAACCGATGACCCCTTCCTTACCATGGAAGTGCTCTGCCAGCTGAGCTATGGAGGCCCGATCCCGAGCCAACGTTCCGCCGCTCCGGACCCCAGGGATGATAGGGAGTGGGGGGGGGGGAGGATTTGAACCTCCGTAGGCTGCGCCGACAGATTTACAGTCTGCTCCCTTTGGCCACTCGGGCACCCCCCCACGGCTACCGCCTTCGGGGCGAATGCCGATGATACCGGAGGGGATTTACCATTTCAAGAAAGCGGGAAGGCGGCGCGAAGCTGCGAGGCAGGTCCGCCTGCCCCGGAGACGGAGATTACCCTCCCCGTAGCTCCGGCAGGCACGGCGGCGGCGTGAAGCAGGTGGCCGCGCCTACACCGGCAGGCGGGCCATGCGGTGCAGGCCGGCGACCCGTGAAAAGGAGGAGACCCCGGCGCTGCCACACCACCGGGGTCCCACACTGAGGGAGAGAGGGAAGGAGGGTTTTCTCAAGCGGCCGGCATGCCCGCGCACATGTCCGGGGTCATGGGGCAGACGACGGGCACCTTCGCATGCCCGGGCGTACCCATGGTCGCACAGTGCGCTTTGTGGAGACCGGGCTGCGCGGCCGCGGGTGTGTCGGGCGCCGCCAGGGCGGGAACAGCCGCCAGGGCCAAGAGCGCCGCTGCCACCACCATCACCAGAAGGGTCCGAGAAGTCCGTCGCACGGTCTGATCCTCCTTGCTGCCGAGCACCCGGCCCGGGCAGGCCGCTCTTTGCGTTTCCACCACCCGCAGCGCCGTTCGCGCCACGCGCCCTATATTACTACGCCGCGTAGTAGATGGGAAGATCCGCCGACCGCAAAACCGAGAGCTTTACCCTACCTTTACGTTGGACCCCCGCCGCGGCGGGGGTCGCAGCGCCGATTGGCGCGGGCGGTGGTCGGGGACCCGTTGGGCGGCCCGGGATCCCCTGGGCGGCCCGGGACCCCTGCGGCGGCCGCACCCCTGCGGCGGCCCGGGACTCCTGGGCGGCCGGCCCCTACCCGCGGTCCAGAACCTCGCGGACCTTCCGGGCCAGCCCCTCCGGGGTAAACGGTTTCTCCAGGAAGCTGACGCCCTCGTCCAGGATCCCCCGATGGGTGATGGCCTTCGCCGGGTACCCGGACATGTACAGCACTCGTAGCCCGGGGCGCAGATCTTTCACCCGCACCGCGAGTTCTTGGCCGTTCATCCCGGGCATCACGACATCTGTGAGCAGCAGATCTATATCACCCGGGTGGGACGCGCCCAGGTGCAGCGCCTCTTCGGGCCTCCCGACGGCGAGCACCGTGTAGCCGAGGCGCTCCAGGATGGTCTGCGCCAGGCGCCGAACCTGCCGCTCGTCTTCCACCAACAGCACGGTTTCGTGCCCAGCGGACACCGCCACAGCCCGCGGAGGCTCGGGTTGCGGCTGGCCGCCGCACCAGCGCGGGAAGTGGATGGTGATCGTCGTACCCTCGCCTGGTGCGCTCTCCACACCGACGAATCCATCGTTCTGGCGCACTATGCCGTACACGGTGGCCAGGCCCAGGCCGGTCCCGCCGGTCTCGTGCTTGGTCGTGAAGAAGGGCTCGAAGGCATGGTCGCGGGTCTCCTGGTCCATGCCCTCCCCATCGTCGGCCACCGCCAGCACGACATACTCGCCGGCCGGCAGGCCGCCGGCTCCGGTACGCTCCGACACACCCACGGTCACATTCCCTGCCTGCAGCAGCAGGCGGCCGCCCTCCGGCATGGCGTCGCGGGCATTCACCGCCAGGTTGGCCACCACCTGATCGAACTGGGCAGGGTCCAGACGTACCGGCCACAGATCCGGCGCCACGTCGAGAAAGACGGCGATATCCTCGCCCAGGGTGCGGCGGAGCATGCCCTCCATGGCCTGCAGCCGCTCTTTCAGATCGATCACCTTCGGCTCTACGGGCTGCCGGCGCGAGAAGGCCAACAGCTGCCGGGTGAGATTGGCCGAACGCTCGGCCGCCGCACGGACCTCCAGCAGATCGTCGTAGATGGGGCCGGTGGGCTCCAGCCGCTCGAGGACCTCATTGGTGTAACCCAGGATGACACTCAGCATGTTGTTGAAGTCGTGCGCCACGCCTCCGGCCAGACGCCCCACCGCTTCCATCTTCTGCGCCTGCCGCAGCTGTTCTTCCAGGCGGCGCCGCTCGGAGAGGTCACGGGCCACGTGCACGCATCCCCGCGGCCGGCCATCCTCTCCCACGAGGGGCGAGGTGGTGATGAGAAGCGGGATGCCCAGATGCGGGTCGTCGATCTCCACCATCACCGCCTCACCGGTCCGCGCCGTCTCCGGGAACGGACAGCGGTCGCAGGGAAAATCCGTGCCGTGGTAGAGCTCGTGGCACCTCTTCCCGAGGAGGTCGGCGGGTTCGGCGCCGAAGAACTCCGCCATCGCCCGGTTCACCTTCAGGATGCGGTAGTCGTTGTCGTGGACCGACACGAAATCGGACATCGAGTCGAAGGTGGTGCGCCACTCGTCGGCCGCGCGGCGCAAGGCGTCCGCCGCGCGGACCGCCTCGGTCACGTCCCGCAGGATCCCCTCCGTGCCCTTGAACTCTCCCGCCGGACCTTCGACCCGTACCACCGACGCCTCGAGGATGACAGGCGTGCCGTCCCGCTTCTTCACCCGGATCCGGTAGGCCCGGACCGCCTTGTGCGCCTGGAGCTCGGCCAGGAACTCCCGCCTCTCGGCGGCGTCCTCCCAGAACTCGGCGGTCTGCCGACCGATGAGCTCTTCGGGAGCGGCAAAGCCGAGCATGTCGGCGAGGGCCCGGTTCGCCCGCGTGAAGAGACCCTTCTCGTCTGCCTGGAACACGCCGTCCTGAACCGATTCGAAGAGGTTGCGGTAGCGGGCCTCCGATTCGACGAGCTCCTCCTGCCGTCTCGAGAGATCGTCGGCCATCCGGCCGAACTCCGAGACGAGCACGCCCACCTCGTCTTCCCGATCACTGGAACGAACCGGCACGTACGAACCGGACCCGAACGCGCGGATCGCCGCGGTCAACCGCCGGAGCGGGGTGAGATACCGGGTCACGAAGAAGGCGCCCAATGCCCCCGTGAACACCACGAACAACAGCATCTTGAGTGTTCCGGCGTACTCGAGGAAGGAGAGGAGCGAGTCCCGCGGGACCAGCAATACCATGGACAGGCCCATGTTCTTGGAGAGACCGACCGGCCGGGCAACGCTATAGAACCTCTTGCCCGCGGAGTCGACCGACCCGAAGCCGCCCTCGCTTCTGCGAAAAGCCTCCACGGCGGCCCGCAGGGTCTCGAAGCCGGGGTCGGAGAGCGTGGGCAACTGCGGGGAGTCCTTCCGCAGGTAGGGGAGGAAGCCCTCCTCCTCCGACGAGGCCAAGACCTGCCCGCCATTCGCCACGATGTAGACGGCCAGCTCGGGCTTCTGCTGCTTCAGCTCCGCCAGCAGGCGGGAGATGTCTTTGAGCATGACATCCACGCCCACCACCCGCACGATGTCGCCCTTTCCCGAGTCGACCCGCGCCGACGCGGTGATCCCCGGATCACGGGTGGTACGAAAGACATAGGGCGCACTCCACTGGATTCCCGCGGCCGCCGTCGCGAGGACGTACCAGGGCCGCTCCCGGGGGTCGTAGTCGTCCTTCCGCACCTCGCGGGAGACGACGTTCCCGCGGTCGTCGAGCTCCGCCCAGGTGACCACTCCCGCCTTCGTCGCCTCCTTGATGCGGTTACGCCAGCGGCCTTGGTCCCAGAGGAGGAGGTAGCCGTTGCCCAGCGCATCGCCGTAATTCACCGACGTGATGTAGTCGTGCGCCCGCATGTACCACATGAGGAACGCATTCGTGCCGGCGGTGTCGCGGAAGTCGATGCCCGGCCCGGCTCCCGTGCCGGCCGCCCGCAGGAGAAGAGCTTCGGTCTCGCGCTGCAGCTGGCTGACACCAGAGGCAATCGTTATGGAGGCCTGGGCCAGCACCTCTTCGCTCACTTGCTCGCCCGCGGACATGAAGGCCCGGTAGCTGAGCCCCGTATCGACAACGAACGAGGCGGCGACGAACAGCAGAAACGCCTCCAGCAGCCCTATTCGTTTCAGGATCCGCACATGGGCCTCTCGTTTCCCCGCTGGGGGGCCGGTGAACGCGGTTCCGAAGATCGTGCGGGGGAGCCCATCATCCGCCCCGCGGCAAGAGGGTATGGGGTGCAACGAGAAAACATGCTGCCCGGGAGGGTAACATAGTGTGGGACGGAGAAACGACGGCTGCTCACGGTTCGCCCAGGCGACCCGCTGGCGGCCGGCGGCAGACAGCGGGGCGGGATGGTTGCGCAGCCAGTGTCTGAAACCGCACGCGAAAGAGTGAGCTGGAAACGGCAGATATAGAGCGAACCACAAAGCGGCGCTTTGTATATTTGTGCATCGCGCTTTCTTCTTCTGTTGGTATTGGGCTTACCTTGGTTGATATTTGTAAAGGAGATCTATAGAGGCGGTAGCCGATATACTGGTTGCCAGTATTTATATGGCCGGATTCGTGGGTATTAGGGTATACTCAGCTGACAGGCTGATGTATAGGCTGTTCCTCGGGCTGATTAGTATAACCTTACAGCATGAAGTCTACATATGCGGTGGAGACGGCACAGTATTGCGCTGGTTGCTTATCTGGCCGCCGATATTCATGTTCTTATTGGGAAAGCGAGATGGCACCTTTTGATACGCGACCGTCTGGTTAGCCTTATCTGTGATCATTCTCAATCCTGGTAATCTGGGCACATACTACTATGGCCGGGTAGGCGGTATCTAAGCGCTAGTTTCCTTGTTGTTTACGGGCGCGGTATCCTATGCACTCGAAGCTTCCCGCCGACAATACTAAACGCTCGTGCTCGTTAAGAATGCCTTATTGCAGGAAGAGAAGAACGCTCTGGAGCTGGCTCGGAGTGAGATAAGCACCATGAGTGGCCTGTTGCCCATCTGTAGCTACTGCAAGAAAATCAGGGATGACCAAGGTTACTGGGAGCAAGTGGAAGCTTATGGCCGCGATCATTCCGAAGTTGAGTTTAGTCACGGTATATGCCTGATTGCTACGCGCAGCTGGAAGCCGACTTATCAGACTGCTGAACAAGGCCCTGGCCGCCCATTTACGGACGAATAGTAATCGCTCGATATTGGCACTCGGCCGGGAGCGAGCCCGGCGTGATCCCGGGCTCTTCAACGGCCTGCCGGGGGTGCCGATCGGTTCCGTCGGCGGCGGGCTCGTGGCGATCGCTCCTTCGCCGGAGACCGTCGTTCTCGTGTCCACCATCCCCGTGCTGGTGGACGCGGTTCTGCTCAGGGCGGACAGAGCACGGCAAGGCCGGGCGGCCCTTGCGCCCTTGATCTGACGCCCTGCGGGCCGGTACCGGCGGCACGGCCCGCGGCGCTCTTCCGGATTATGCGTACCGGGGAGTATGTTCCCGCCCGGTATGCCTGCCGGGGAGCGCCGCGGAGACACCTCCGCCGCAGGGGCTGGGCCTCCGGAAGGCGGTTGTGAGCAACATCGGGTCGGGGACTTTGAACACGGCCCTACGTGACCTCGGCCTCGGCGACCTGTTCGACCTTGTGGACAGAGGCGCGCCGACGGGTGGGCCCTTCGGAGCCTCGAACAGGCTCGACTCCTCCTTCTGCCTCGACGCGCCCGAAGGGGCTCCGCGGCGCTACGGTGCCCCGCACATCATCAACACCGACCAGAGCTGCGGAGTTTCGCTCGGAGAAATGCACGGTCCTCCTTGCCTCACGCAGCGTGGCCATCAGCAACCCAAACCAGCTACCGCCAATGCCGCCCAGCGTCCGGGCACGCGGCGTCGCCCCCGTCGCTGAGGGGCTCGGCGTCATGCGGGCTCCTCAGCGTCCGGGCACGTGGCGTCGCCCCTATCCATTTGAACGAAGACCCACACCACGTTGCAACATTAGCCGTAGCACTACAACCCCCGGCGCCATCCTCTCCCGGGAGGCACGAGGTGGACACCCTGCACACCGACCTGGCCCGACTCTTGGCGGAAACGTTGAGCCAGGAACCCGGCCTGCGTTTCGCGCGTTTGTTCGGCTCGCGTGCGGACTCCCGGACCCGCCCCGACAGCGACGCAGATCTGGCCGTCCTCCTCACCCCCGAAGCGGTCGGCACCGGCTGCGGGCCCGCCCTGCGCCGCCTGGAAGAAGTCCTCTACGAACGTTTCCCCGGGCTGATCTTCCGTATGGTCGACCTGGCCACGGCTCCGCCGCTCCTTCAGGTCGAGATCATGACTCACGGCATGACCTTGGTTCCCGGCCGCGCAGGTCTGGAGCTGTTCAGCCAGACCGAGAAATCGCACTCGACCCTTGGTTCCCGGCCGCGCAGGTCTGGAGGAAGAATTGCGTCTCAAGGCGCTCAAGCTGTTCTTCGGCGCAGCGCCAATCTACGCGCTGCGTCGGGCGAAGCTCGGCGCCCTGGCCGCACGGTAGGTGAATTGATGGTTCGCGTCGAGGTGGTGGAGCGCAAGCTCGAAGCGTTGGCCGACTACCTGGCCGAACTCCGCGCTCTGCGGCCTGCCGACCTGCGGGAGTACCAGCCGGATCTCACGCGGGGCCGCGCGATCGAACGCCTCCTGCAGCTTGTCGTGGAGGTGGCGACCGACATCAACACGCACCTCGCCGCGGAATCCGGGCAGGTGCCGGATAGCTACTTCGAATCGTTCTGGAGCGTGGCCCGACTCGGCGCGATCGACGAGGATCTGGCCAGGGCGCTTGCGCCCTCGGCCGGGCTCCGTGACCGCCTGGTGCACCAGTACGAGGCTTTGGACGACGGGCAGGTCTTCGCCTCGATCCACATGGCGCTCGGTCTGTTCCCTGTGTACACCCGGGAGATCCTCGCGTTTCTGGAACGCCGGTAGCTCAACCCTTCCCGCCGGTAGCTCAACCCTTCCCGCGGCACGCACCGCGCGGGCAGCAACGCGCGGCGCCGGGAGGATGGCGTCGAGGCTGTATCCCTTGGAAGGCGCAACGCCACCTGACGTTTGGGGGCGTGGCTCGATCACCAAGCGGCCCCCGGGGAGCCCGGTCTCCAGGAGACTAAGCCGACGAGGGGACTCGAACCCCTGACCTGCTCATTACGAGTGAGCTGCTCTACCAACTGAGCTACGTCGGCCTATGAGGCTGTAGACTCCGCAGAGCCGGAGCGGTGCGCCGCCGGCGCAGCCGCGGCGCGGGCGTCTAGTTTAGAGTCTCGGGCGGTGGTTGGCAAGGCAGGCTCCGGGCCCCGGCGGGCCGGCGGCCAGAAGCCCGCTTCGTCCCGATCTCCCGCCGCCCGGAGTTCGGCCGCCGGACGCTCCACCGCCGCCCAGCGAACCCGTCTACCGGATATCTACCAGGCGGCCACCAGAAGGAGCACCAGCAGCACCAGGGCCAGGTTGCTGTAAGCCAGCACCAGGAAGGCCCGCACCGGCCGAGGGGTGGAGGCCGACCCGCCCAGCAGCACCGGGAAGTGCTCCAACACCTCGGGTCCGTGGGGAGCGTTGGCCATCTCGGCGGTCAAGTCCCGCCAGGCCTCGTGTCGCCGGGCGTGCCGCCCTTCCCGCCAGAGCTTGCTGGTGCTCACGTCGTAGACCCGGCCTTCGTACGCGATGGTGACGCGGCCGTCGGCCTTGTAGTGATCGTGCGCCTTGAGCGGGTGACCGGCGGCCGTGTCGGCGAGCCGCCGCAGGCGGGGGCTGATGACGAACGTGGCCAGGGTCGCCACTCCTACGAGGACCAGGTAGACGGCAATCTTGCCGAGGAGGATACGGCCCCAGCGTGAATCGGGGATGGTCCCGAGCGCGGTCACGTCGTTCAAGGTGAGCAACAGACCGGACCCTCCCACGGTTACCAGGGAAGGCCAGGCCAACTTGAGATATCCCCGGGGGATACCCTGGCCCGCGATACGCGGCGACTGGACGACGTGAACGAAGACGATAGCACCGAGCCAGGCCACCATGCCCACCAGGTGGGCCCAGAGGAGCAGTACACGCACCCAGCCGGGTAAAGACAAG
>JAMDDA010000055.1:602-2696 GCA_023488925.1 Actinomycetota bacterium | reverse complement strand
ACAAGAGAGGTCCGCCGGCAGTTTCGCCTTCCGAGCCCCGGCTGCCGGCTGAGGTCGATGCACCACCCAAACCAGCGGTGCCGGCTGAGGTAGATGCACCGCCCGGTGTCCCGGACCCCCCGGCGCTCGGGGAAGTGCCGGCCGGCGGCACGCCGGGCGAAGTCGTATCGGACGAGCCCGGCGCGGTGCCGCCGCCGTCACCGGCGGGCGGCAGCTGGAAGCCGTTCTCACGGAAGACGCGGCCCGCGGCGGTCAGAGGGCCGCCCGGAGTCTCGTGGCAGTAGGTACAGTCTTTGCCGGTCTGCCTGCCGAAGGCGACCGTAGCCCAAGCGGACGATGCCCCGAAGAGTGGCACGGCCGTGTTCAAGGCGAGGGCCAGAAAGAAGAAGAGGGTCGGGAGGGGCGGGTGGCCGCGCCGCATCCGTCAGCCCTGGCTCCCGTTCTTCTCTCCGCCGGGCGTGCGCGGGCGCCGGCGGCGGCGCGAACGGCCTCCCCGGCGGGCGCTCCGGCCACGACTGCCGTTGCCGGTACTCGACGCGGTTTCGGTCGGTCCGGCGCTGCCGGCGGCGGCTTGGGGCTCGGCGGCTTGGGGCTCGGTGGCAGGCTTGGGGGCTTGGGGCTCGGTGGCAGCCTGGGTCTCCCGGGCGCCGGCCGCCTCCGCGGCGCCGGGCCCCTCGACTTCGCGCGTATCGGCCGCGGCTGCCTCGGCGACGTCAAGCACGCCGGCTGCGGACTCCTCGGCTTCGACCACGAGAGTCACGGGCAGATCCTCCTCGGCGGGCGACTCCTCGAGATCGTCGTCGGCGGTGCAGACCACCGGTGAGAACCCGGCCTCCGGGGCCCGGCAGGGCACACCCCCGCAGCTGCAGCGGCCGATGGGCACATCGGCCACGCTGCCATCGTCGAAGCGCAGGGTCAAGGCATCCTTCGGCACCTGATACCCGATTACCACGCCTTCTCCCCGGTCGGTCTGCACGCGTGAGCCGCGCGACGGCGCTTCCTTGCGGAAACAGACGTACTGGTCTTGCTCATACTTGAGGCAACACATCAGCCGGCCGCAGAGCCCCGATATCTTCATAGGGTTGAGCGGCAGATTCTGCTCCTTCGCCATCCGGATGCTGACCGGCTCCTGGTCGCCCGAGAAAAGAGTGCAGCAGAGATGGCGACCGCAAGGGCCGAGGCCCCCGAGCAGTCGGGCCTCCTCCCGCGCGCCGATCTGGCGAAGCTCGATGCGCATCTTCAGAGCCTTGGCCAGATCGGCCACCAGGGCACGGAAGTCCACCCGCTCCTCGGAGAAGAAGCTGAAGGTGATCTTGCCCCCGCCGAACGCGATCTCGGCGTCGACCAGCTTCATCTCCAGGCCGTGCTTGGCGATGAGCTCCCGACAGGTGGCTATGGCCTTCTCCCGCAGAGCGGTGTTGGCAGCGATCAGGTCGAGATCCTTGTCGTTGGCCCGACGCACCACCCGCTTGAGGGGAGCGGGTAGCTCCTCGTCGGGGATCTCGTGGGGTGGATCGACCACTTCGCCGACCTCGGTTCCCCGCATGGTCTGAACCACTACCTGGTCGCCGCGGACCAGTTGTACGGAATCAGGATCGAAATAGTAGACCCGCCCACCCTTTTGAAAGACGACACCGACGACGTCGGCCACTAGAGGAGAGCCTCCTTGATGGAGAAGATCATGTCTTCGAGCGCACAGCGTGCATCGACATTATACCGGAATCGGTCCAGGGTCCCGCGTACGGCGCCCACTGCGCGCAGATACCCTTCGACCAGGCCGGGGAAGGCTTCGTTACGCAGCTCGAGCAGGTAGTCGGAGTTGAACACGGCATCGTCGGCCCCCAACGCCACCATCGCCAGGTCCCGGTACCAGCCCGAGAACGTGTGCATCACCTCGTCCAGACCGGCGGTAACGGCCTTGCGGCGCTCCCGTTTGCTCTTCAGCTCGTAGAGCTTCTCGACGCGGGTGCGGGTGCGGACGTCGCCGGCCCACTCGAGATCACGCCCCTTGGCGGCGTCCAAGGCAGCGACCCGGGTTTCGGCCCGCCTTTCGATCGAGGCGAGGATCTCGTCGGTCATCTGCTGCGTTTCCAG
>JAMDDA010000055.1:0-537 GCA_023488925.1 Actinomycetota bacterium | reverse complement strand
CGGCCAGCTCCCGGCCGTAGGCGACCCGGCCGCGGGCCACGCGGGCGAAAGCCACGGCGTCGAGGTCGGAGAGACCGAAGCGCGCCCGCAGATGGTCGGCCAGCACCCGCGCCGGGACGCGTCCGAAGGGCACCCGCTGGCAGCGGGAGAGGATGGTGGGAGGAAGGATCTCCGGAAAGGCCGTCACCAAGATAAAGTGAGCATGGGGCGGCGGCTCCTCGAGCGTTTTCAAGAAGGCGTTGGCCGCCTCCTTGTTCATGGTGT
Organism: Actinomycetota bacterium; assembly: GCA_023488925.1. Taxonomy (GTDB): domain Bacteria; phylum Actinomycetota; class Thermoleophilia; order RBG-16-64-13; family RBG-16-64-13; genus JAMDDA01. Next base: position 273 of record JAMDDA010000055.1, on the reverse strand, counting down.
CTGCCTCCAGAAGGATGTAAATACGGGCCCGCGCCTCGAAGGGGCGCAGGGACACGTCACGATTGACCTCGCGGATCTGGTCCACGGTGATGAACGCGCCTTCCGGCGCGAGCACATCCACGTCGGGATGGATGCCCGCGCGCGCCCGCCGACAGGCGTCGCAAACCCCGCAGCCGCCCTCAGCGCAGGCCAAAGCCGCCGCAAAGGCGTAGGCCGCCTCCTCCTGCCCCACCCCCGGTGGGCCCCAGAAGCGGTAGGCGTGCGCCGCCCCGA
>JAMDDA010000199.1 GCA_023488925.1 Actinomycetota bacterium | reverse complement strand
TGCTGGGTGGTGGGGAGTGTGGTCTCTTGGGAATGGTCGAGGAGATTCGTTTTCAGGAGGGGGGTCAAGGCCATCGACCCGGCGAAGAGGAGGAAGGCCGCGCCGACCGTCAGCACCTTGTGTCCGAGCGCTGCGCGCAGCACTGGAAGATACAGGCGCTGCAGACCGGTGATCGCCCCCTTCTCGACGTGTCCCCCGTGCTTCTTCGAGAGCAGCCAGGTCACCGCCACCGGCACCACGGTCAAGGCGACGACCAAACTGGCCAGGAGCGCGAAGGTGACCGTGAGGGCGAACGGTCGGAAGAATTCCGAGGCCAGACCGTGCACGAAACCGAGAGGCAAGAAGACCGCCACGGTGGTCAGAGTGCTGGCCGTGATGGCGGCCGAGACCTCTCGGGTGGCCGTGTGCGCGGCCGTCCGGGGGTCGTCACCCTCCTGCAGGTGGCGGTAGGCGTTCTCGAGTACCACGATGGCGTCGTCGATCACCCGGCCGATGGCGATCGTGAGCCCTGCGAGGGTGAGCATGTTCAGGGAGTCTCCCCGGCCCCAGAGCACGATCAGGGCTACGATGACGCTCAAGGGTATGGAGACCCCGGCAACCACGGTCGACCGCCAGCTGCGCAGGAAGAGCAGTATCACGAGGATGGCGAACACCGCCCCGAGAATCCCCTCCCGCCACATGGAGGAGATGCTCTGGGTGATGTACGGCGCCTGGTCGACGACCGTGGTGATGGTGGCGCCTTCGCCCAGGTCTCGCTGGAGCGCCGACAAGAGCCTGCGCACCTCGCGGGAGATCTCCACCACGTTGCCGCCGGCCGCTTTGGTAATCGAAATGCCTACCGACGGCCTGCCGTTGGTGCGGGTGATGGACGTGGCCGGATCGGGCACGATCTTCAGGTTCGCCACCTGGCCCAGGGTGACGAGCGGTGGATCCGGGGTCGTGGTATCGGTGCCCTGGGAGGGTGATGCTGCCGGAGGCGCGGCGGTGACGAATACTGCTGCCTGCGTATGGCCGGGTGCTGCGGCGGACGCGGGTCCCGGCGCGAACGCGGAACCACCGGCTCCCGAGCCGGTCGACTCCAGGGGCAGGTTTCTGAGGGCAGCCAGGCTGGACGCCTCGCCCACCACGCGCACCGGGACGGTGGTGCCTTGGCTGGTCAGTGTCCCCGCAGGAACGGATACATTGGCGGAGCGCAGGGCAGCCACCACCGCCTGTGGAGACACACCCAGCTGGGCCATCTGGAGCGGTTTCAGCTGGATCTGCAGCCGCATGCTGGCCGTGCCCGAGAGAGATACGTCCCCCACGCCCGGCACCTGTTGCAGCTGGGGTACCACTTTCTGCGCCAGGAGGGCGCTCAGCTCGGAGGTCGGCCGCGGGGAGCTCGCAGCCAATTGCATCACGGGGAAGTCGCCGAAGTTGACGGCCCGCGCTTCGGGCTGCACACCGGCGGGAAGCATGGGCCTGACCCGCTCCACAGCCTGCTGGGCGTCGGCCTGGGCCTGGGCCATGTCGGTGCCGTACTCGAACAGCGCCACGATTATGCTCATGCCTTCATTCGAGTACGAGTCGAGCTCCTTCAGCCCGCTCAAGCTCTTGAGACCGGTCTCGAGCGGGGTCGTGACTCCGCGCTCGATGTCGGCGGGGGAAGCCCCTTGCTGGAAGGCGAAGACCGTCAGAGCGGGATACTCGATGCTGGGTATCAGCTCTTGTCGCAGGGAGGTGACGGCGAAGCCGCCGATCAGCAGCACGGCGACCACCACCAGAGCCACAACGGAGCGGTTTCTCAGGGAGATGCGGGTCAACAAGCTCATGCGTCCTCTTTCGGGAATGGGTCGATGGGGGGGCCGGCCGTGTCCGTCCTTTCGCTCTCCCAGCGTGCCAGCAGGGCGGGTAGCTCGCGGTGCATGAAGGCGAAGAAGTCCCGAGCCTGAGTCAGCCGGGTCAGCCCCTGGGGGCTCTGGTCGTCGGCCACGGCCATGGCCCGCTCCAGCAGGTCGATCTGCATGCGGGCGTGCGCCACGTTCTGCTGGAACATGGCGGGAATCGACCCCGGGTGGGCGCGAAAGTAGTCCTGCCGGTCACCGGGCAGGGAGAGCCGCTCGATGAATCCGAGCCGCACGAGCAAACGCGTGGTAGTGCTGATGGATCCCTTGCTGACGCTCAGGGCTTCGCCGAGGTCGGTCATCGACTGGTGCGGTGGCCAGCACATGAGCAGCCGCCCCAGGACACGCCCGGCCATCCGGGGCATGCCGTGGGCTTCGAACGCGAGTCCGAACTCCTCGATCACCCGCTGCTGGTCGGGCGAGGGCGGATGCCTGGTCACGCGACCATCTCCTGTGTGGTCTTGTTCCGCAAAGCAGGGCCGTCGCTTGCGCGGCCGGAGTGTCCTTGGCCGGCGCGCCGCGGTCCCGGCGCCCGCAGGATTGTAGCAAACGCGGTGTTCAGTACCAACTGAACATTCCAAACAAAGCAGTACATAGAAAACGACGGCTGCCGGCGGGCGCGACGTGGAGTGCAAGGCAAGCGGCCGCTGCCGGCGGGCGCCCTGCGGGATCGTTCAGCGAACGGTCTCGGGTAGTCGGGCCGGAGAGGGGCGGCGGAGCGGTGGTACGAGCCGCTCGCCCCAGGCCAACGCCAGCAGGATTCCCACCAGGAGGGCGATCTTGCGGTCGAGAGGCATGGGATCCCAGTGAAACTCGATGCG
>JAMDDA010000148.1:10443-14526 GCA_023488925.1 Actinomycetota bacterium | reverse complement strand
CAGGTCGGCGCGGGCGTCGGCGAGGCGGCGCTTCAGGTCGAGCAGCTCGGCCGGGGTGGGTAGGTGGGTGAATCCGCCCACCGTGGCGGCGATCTGGTGTACGGCCCGGCCGCCCACCACGTCGCAGATGTCGTTCCCGAGCTTCTTCAGACGCAGGGCCCGCTTCACCACCTCCGGGTGGGTCTCCACCAGGGGGATGACGCTGCCCACGTCGAAGAAGTCGGGCGCCACCAGGAAGTAGGCGTGCAGCACGTGGCTCTGGATGGTCTCCCCGTGCAGCAGGAGGCGCCGCAGGAGCATGGTCTGGTCGGAGGGTGTGATCCCCAGGGCGTTCTCCACGGCGGTGAGCGAGGCCAGCACGTGTCCGTTCGAGCAGATCCCGCAGATGCGGGAAGTGATGAGGGGGGCCTGCTCATACGGGCGTCCGCGGAGCATGGCTTCGAAGAAACGGGGCGGCTCCGTGACCTCGAAGCGCACCTCCTGCACCTCGGTGCCCTTGGTGGTCACGACGATGTTGCCGTGCCCTTCCACCCGGGAGACGTAGTCAACGCGCACATCCACGGTCTTGGTCGTGCTCATTTCGCCACCTTCGCTTTCAGGCCGCCTTCGGCGAGGGTGTAATACCCGTTGTAGAGGACATACTCGGCCCGTATATCCTCGGGGCTGCGACCCTTCTCCTCGAGCAGGGCTTCGGCCGAAGGCAGGTTGGGGTCGTCGGCCAGGCCGCGGCAGCCGAAGCAACGGCTGCCGTAGCTCGGACAGATGGCGCCGCAGCCGGCTCGGGTCACCGGACCCAGGCACACCAGGCCCCGGTCGTATGCACACACGTTCTCTTTGAGCCGGCACTCCACGCATACCGGATAGGTGGGCACCGGCGGGCGCTTGCCGATGAGCAGGGCGGTGACGATGCGGACGAACTCGTCTTTGTGGATGGGGCAGCCGAGGATGTGGGCATCAACCGGGATGACCGCGTCCACCGGCTTGGCCTGGGTGGAGGGGAAGAGCTCGGCGTGGTCGCCGTAGACCAGCTTCTCCACCTCGGCGAGGTCGTGGGTGTTCTTGAGCCCGGGGATCCCTACCGGGAAGGCGCAGGAGCCCAGGGTCACCACCAGGGAGGCGCGCTCGCGGATGACCCGCAGCTTCTCCTCGTCGGCCGGGCGGGTGACCGCTCCCTCGATCAAGGCAACGTCGTAGTCGTCGGAGGTCTCGCTCATGGCTTCCTTGAAGTAGGCGAACTCCACCAGCCGGAGGAGGTCGATGAGCTCGTCCTCGCAGTTCAGAATCTGCAGCTGGCAGCCGGCGCAGCTGGCCAGCTCGAAGACGGCCAGCCGGGGTCGCTTCAGCACGGAGATGGGGCCGTTCATCTGAGCATCGCCTCCTCGAGCCGCTTGAGCTCGGCGTAGGTGAAGACCGGTCCGTCCTGGCACACGTACACACCGTTGATCTGGCAATGGCCGCACTCGCCGACGCCGCACTTCATGCGCCGTTCCAGGGAGAGAACAATTCGGTCCTCGGGGATGCCGCAGGCCAGCACTTGCTTGACGACGTGCCTGAACATCACCGGTGGTCCCACCATCACGGGCACGGTGTTCCTGGGGTCGATGGTCAACCGCCGGAAAAGAGTGGTGACCGGTCCCACGTTGCCCTTCCAGCTCGGATCGGCGATGTCGGCGGTGATGCGGATATCCACGTCCGACCGGGCGGCCCAGCGGGTGATCTCGTCCTTGAAGAGCATGTCGGTGGGGTTCTTGCACCCGTAAAGGATGGTGAAATCGCCGAAGTCGGCCCGCTCGTCGAGGAGGTTGATGATCAAGGAACGCAGGGGAACGATGCCTAACCCCCCGGCGATGACGAGGACGTTCCGGCCCCGCATGGCGTCGAGGGGGAAGCCTCGGCCGAAGGGGCCCCGCACGGTCACGCGGGCTCCCAGGCCCAGCCGTTCGAGGGCACCGGTCACGTCGCCCACCCGGCGGATGCAGAGCTCGAAAACCTCGCCCCGGCTGGGTGACGAGGAGATGGAGAAGGGGGCCTCCCCCACTCCGAAGACGCCTACCTCCACGAACTGTCCAGGCACGTGGCCGAGCTCGGTACCGTCGACAAGGCGGAGCTGGTAGAGGGTCTCGGCGGCCGTCAAGCGGTCCTTGCGCACGATCTCGGCCAAATCGGGCAGGAAAGGCGAGGGTTTCAGGCGGCGGTGCACGGTTGCCGGGGTGCTCATGTCCTCACCGTCCTTTCCACGGGTTGCCCTTTCAGCTGGTTGAAAACTTCGATGGGATTGATACCCACCAGGCAGTTGCGGGCGCAGCGGCCGCATCCGACGCACCCCTGCCGTCCATAGCGCTCCAAGATATAGCGCCCCTTGCGATTGAAGCGGTGTTTCACCCGCATACTACGCGGCTGCCGGAAGCTCTCCCCGGTTCCCACCATGGCGAACTCCTCGAGCTGGCAGCTGTCCCAGGCGCGGTAACGCCGCCCGCCCTCGAGATCGAGGTCCACCTCGTCACGCACGTCGAAGCAGTAGCACGTGGGGCACACGTTGGTGCAGGCGCCGCACGAGAGGCACTTCTCACCCAGCACATCCCAAAGCAGGGAGTCGGAGCTCTCCGCGAGCAGGGCGGGGAGCTGGTCGTAGGTGACATCCAGGCGCCGGGTGAAAGCGGCGTGCCGGGAGTCGTGGGCCTTGCGCAGGCGGGTGCGATCCTCGTAGACCGCGTCTCGGGCGGCGCCCAGGGACTCCACGAGCGTCTTGCCCAGGGACGAGCCGATCTGCACGTAGTAGGCGTCGCCCAGATCGGTGAGCAGAAGGTCGTAGCCGCTGGGGACGTCCAAGGTCTCCATGCTCGCACAGAAGCAGTGCTCGTCACAGGGCTCCAGGCACTCCACCCCGATGAGCGTGATGTGCTCCCGCCGAGAGAGGTAGTGGCCGTCGTGCTTGTCGTCGATGAAGATGGCGTCGAGGAGCGCGAGGGCGTGCAGATCGCAGGGCCGGACGCCGAAGGCCACGATCTCACCGGTGTCGAACAGCGGCTCGATGGCCACACCGTCATCCGTGCGGAAGCGGAGGAGGAGCTCCTTGGGGGGCAACAGATACTTGCTGGGCGGCAGGGCTGTGGGCAGATACCGGTCGCTGATCTCCGCGGCCCGGCCGATGTCTTTGAAACGCACCAGGGGACCTTCAGCTACGGGCGCGACGACCTTGCGCTCCGCGGCCAGCCGGTCCAGGAAGTCCAGCAGGTCCGCCTTGGTGACCACCCGGTCGATCATGGCCTTGTCTCCTTGGAATACGAGGGTTTTTGTGAACTAGTTCACAAAAAACCCGAAACAGAGCGGGCTCGCATGTCCGTTCGTTCCGGGGTGGGCTCCTGCAATTGTTCTCCGGTTCGACCTCCTTATCGCCCGCTTCACACCAATCAGCGAAAGCATAGCACCCGCCACACTGTAGCCCTCGGGCCGCGCTCCCGGCTGTCGGGTGCTCCCCTGGTCTCCCGCAGGCGCACCCTCACCAAGGACAGCGGCCACGCAATCTATCGGCCCGGGACCGGCACGACTTGAGGGGGCTTCCCGCGACGATCTGAGCGGGCACCCCGCGACCGGCACATGTTACCCTGCGACCAACATATGGTACCCCTCGGTCGGCGCACGACCAGGGGAGAGCGTTCCCACTGCGCTCTCGCCGGCCCCGTTACCAGCAATCCGGACCTCTCCCCCCTTGCCCGGCAAGATTCTTCTTTTCGTGTAGCGAACGCTACAACGCGCCAAGCCCGGTACGGCTACGATCAGGTGGACCGGGCAAAGCGACTGCCAATTTCCACCAGCACCCCGACCAGAGGAGGACAAGCATGGCCAAGCTTCCGGAGAACGTGCAGCGCACCATGGAGAAAGGCCACAACGTCTGGGTGGCCACTGTAGGTGAGGACGGCTGGCCCAACGTGGCCATCAAAGGCAGCGGCGCCTTGCTGGATGACGAGCACCTCTACTTCGCCGACCTCTTCTCCAAGAAGACCCGAGCCAACCTGGTACACGACAACCGCGTCGCCGTGGGTATCTTCGATCCCGAGGGCAAGGTGGCCGTGCAGGTCAAAG
>JAMDDA010000148.1:0-10405 GCA_023488925.1 Actinomycetota bacterium | reverse complement strand
TCCAGGCGGTCGTCCGCATTCAGGTGGAGTCGGTGTGGGACCTGAGCGCCGGCCCCGGGGCCGGCGAACGCATCGCCTGAGGAGGTAAGCCATGAACGTCAAGGACGAACTCAAGCGTCAGATAGTGGGTGCGCTGGCGGGGGCCACTTTTCCTATCGCGGGCCCTGAAGAACTCCTTGCGGCCTTTCCGCAGGGAGCCGACACCACCTGTGCGGCGGGCGGCATCACGCTCCGTGCCGGGGATGCCGGCGGTGTGCTCACTCCCGGCGACTTTCCGTTTCAGAGTGCGGAGCAAGTAGCGGAGACGATTCTCTCCCGGGCGCTCTGAGCAGCCGACGCACCCCGGGCGAACCCGGGCGACTGTACGGCAAGAAGGGGCTCGGGCCCCCGGCTTTGAACGATAGGAGTCCTCTCGTTGAAAGTCATCGGCTGCAGTATCTTCCGGAAGGAGATCGAGCACCTGGTAGGGGAAGACTTCGTCACCCTCTGGCTGCCGGCCGGACTCCATGTGAGCGACGAGCGTCTGGGAGAGGCGCTCGGTCGGGCTCTTGCCGGTGAGGAGGAGATCGCCTGCCTTTACGGGGCCTGCCACCCGGACATGGATCTCCTCCTCGCCGCCCGCAGTGGCCGTCGTCTGCAGGCGGCGAACTGCATCGAGGCCTTCCTCGATCCGGTAGAACGGGCGCGCTTCGGTGAACGGGTGTTCATCATGACCCCTGGCTGGCTGCGCGAGTGGCGGACCATCTTCATCGAGGGCCTGGGGTGGGACGAGATCGACGGGCGGATCAACTTCGGCGGCTACGACGAGATTGTGGTGCTGGACTTCGGCCTGGAGCCTATCGATGAGCTGGCCGTGCTCGAGTTCTACGACTACACCCAAACGCCGGTCACAATCGTCCCGGCATCCCTCGATTGGTTTCGGGAGCGAGTCGCAGAGCTCCTCGGATAATAGTATCGTGGGACAGTGATATCGCATGCACGAGGGAACACACGTGCCGGGGTGACGGCTCATGAAAGCAGAGGAGCGTGACAGTATGCGCTGCACGTGTGAGCAGCTAGCCTCCGGTGCCGAAGGTCTCTCCCCCATCTGCTTTGCCCACCTCTGGCTCTTCCGGAATCTGCAGGAGCAGGAGGTGAAGGCTCTCACCGAAGCGGCGTGGCGCCGGCGGTATGAAGCGGGCGAGCTTGTATTCCTCCAAGGGGATCAGGCCGGGATCATGTTCGTGATCAAGGCCGGCCGGGTGAAGCTGGTGAAAGCGGGAAGCGACGGGAGCGAAGTCCTGGTCGACATCCGCAAGGCCGGAGACTTCCTCGGCGAGACCTTTCTCATGGAGGACGCCAAGTATCCACTCACCGCGGAGTGCATGGAGGAGAGCCTCCTCTGCGGCTTCACCAAGGCTCGTTTCGAGCGGCTGGTGACCGAGAACCCCAACATCGGCCTGCAGATCATCCGCAACATGAGCGACAGGATCGCGTGGCTCACGAGTCGCGCAGCCAGCACATCGGCAACCCACTTGGAGAAGCGTCTCCATGCGGTGTTGACCGACCTTGCCCGCGAACACGGCACCAGAACCGAGAACGGGCTCGTGATTCAGTTCCCGCTCACCCACGAGGAGCTCGGGTTCCTCGTGGGGGCGCACCGCGTGAGCGTGACCAAGGCCTTGAAGGCGCTCAGGCAAGCGGGCAAGGTCGCCCAACGGGGCAAGTACTTGGTGCTGCCGGTCCCGGCGGGCCACTGACAGCGACTCGTCAGCTCCGCAGGTGCACCTGGAGCGGGCGCCCTTTCTTGCAGCAGGCGTCCATCTTCCTGTCCTCTCACGGCTCCGGATACAACCCCCCGCACGCGCGCGTGCAGCCGAGCCAGGCCCAGGAGGGTGTCGACGGCGGGCGTGGGCTCACCCACCTTCAAGCCGATCTCGCTGACCACGGTGAGGAGCGCGTCTAGTTCCAGCGGTCGCCCAGCTTCGGCATCGCGAAGCATCGAGGTCTTGAACGCGCCGAGTTCCCGGGTGAGGGCGTTGCGTTCCTCCCCGGTCTGGCTGATGGGGCACCCGATCTTCTCGCCGATCCGAGCCGCCTCGGCCATCACTTCCAGGCAGAATCGGTTGACCAAGGGGTCATCCAAGATGCGATCGCAGGTCGCCCCGGTGAGCGCCGAGATGGGGTTCATCGTCATGTTGCCCCAGAGCTTGTACCAGATCTCAGCCTGGATGCACGGGGAGACCGTGACATCCAGCCCGGCCTTCGTGAGCGCCTGTGCCACCGCCCGCACCCGGGGGGAATCACTGCCGTCGGGCTCTCCCACGATCAGACGATTGCCGGCCACGTGGCGTACCAGCCCCGGCTCGACCACGGCGAAGCTGCCGTGCACGACCCCGCCCAGGACAGAGCGCGTGGGGATACCTGCCGCTATCGCTCCGGTGGGGTCGACGGCCTGCAGGCGCATTCCTTCGTCGTCGCCCCCGAAGCCGGCGAAGAACCACCAGGGAACGCCGTTCATGGCTGTCAATACCGCAGTGTCCGGCCCCAGAAGCGGCGCGATCCGGGCGGCCACCTGCTTGAGAGCGGTCGCCTTCACGGCCAACACCACCAGGTCCTGCACTCCCAGGTCTTCAGGATCCGCCGAGGCCCTCACCTGCTCGACGAGCAGTGTCCCCCCGGTCTCCAGCCGCCACCCGCGCTCGTGGATGGCGGCCAATGTCGCGCCGCGGGCCACGGCGCTGACCTCGCAGCCCGAGTGGGCCAGCCGCACGCCGACGAACCCACCCACGGCCCCGGCTCCATATATACACACCTTCACGGCTTCCCCTCCGAACGCCGTTCCTTGGTTGCGCTCGACCCCGCAACGGTACCAGAACAGTCCGGTCGAGTGGAGACGGCGATGACGGCACTCGGCCGCTTCGTGCGGGTCTGAGTGTCGACCCCCCAGGCGCTGGTGGATGGTGGAGACGGTGCTGGTCTCCAGGTGCGCCCGGGTTCTTACCGGGGGTCCCTGAAATCGATGCCGCCTTCCCGGATAGGATAGGTGCGCGAGCACGCCCGGCAGGCGAGCGCCTCGCCCGCAGTCTCGAGATCGGTCGATCCACACCGGATGCAGCGCCACAGGGCCCGATTGATCACAGGCTCCCCGGGTTTCGCCGATTGCGACTGGACGAAGATGCTCGGGGTCAGACCCAGGCCCGCCAAGGGGTGTTGGACCAAGCCGTCCAGCCCGGAGAGGAGGCGCGGCGGGAATACCCGCTTGAGAGCAGCGAGACGGAAGGCGGAGACCGCCCGCTCATCGCGGATGGCGAAGCCGCTGGCGCGTAGCCGATCGGTAATGAAGCGGGGATGGAAATCGAAATGCAGTCTCAGGTACTCGTGGGGCTCGAGGCTGTCCAGGTCGGGCGCGCGCCCGGTGAACCACCGCCGCAGGCGCGCCTTGAGGTGTCGCTTGTTGGCAAACTCGGTAACGTACGCACCCTGGGGGCGAACGACCCGGGCTACCTCGGCAAGGGCGCGGGGAATATCCACGACGTGGTGCAGCACACGGACGGTAACGGCGGTGTCCAGGGCTGAGTCGGCGAACGGGAGGTGGTAGAGGTCGGCAGCCACGAAGAGAAAGCGCGGGTCGCGGTGTAGCCGGCGCACGGCATCGCGGAGCATCGACCATGAGTAGTCGAGAAGGATGACCTGCTCGTAGCCGTGGTATTCGTCAGCCAGGCGCCCGAAACCCGCGCCGATGTCGCACAGGCGTGCTCCGCGGCCGGGCACCATGTGCCTGAGCGCGATGCGCTCAGCCCGGTCCTCGTATTCTCGTCCCGGCCAGAAAGCGGTCCGGTAGCGCGAGTTCTCGTAACTGCAGATAACGAGTTTGGCCCCCCGGCTTGAATGCACGTATCTTCTGCTCGGTGTCGTGTGAGAAGCAGGGCCCACGGATGCAGACTTCACAGATGACCTCCGTCATAGGTCGACACGCCCGGCTCGTCTCCCCGTGGGCGCGGAGCCCGGCGCGCCTACGCTCACGAGCCCAATAGGGGGCGGCTCGTCTCCCCGCGGGCGCGGAGCCCGGCCAGCGTGCCCGGGGTCACTCTATGCCCCGGAGATGAGAACGGGGTGAAAGCCGGGGGCGGTGCCTGCGCCTCGACACCAGGAGGCTGTTCACAAAGACCGTGACCGGCACGTTCGGAGACGAGCAACCCTGTATCTTGACTCTCGTGCGTGGCCGAACAAGGCGTGATGCCGGGTTCTTCAACAGCCTCCCAGAGGCGAAGCATCAGTGACGGTGCTGTTCGACACGAACGTACTCCGACGCAGAGAACGGCTTCTGGCACCCAGGCGATGATGGCGAGCACGAAGAGCACGCAGTCCGGAGGCCCACCCGAGAGCCTCTGGCAGCTGACCGCCGATGACCTGCTCCTCCGGCTCGGGACGACACGCGAAGCCGGCCGAGGCGGAAGCGAGGGGCCGCTTCCTGCGCTACGGGCCGAATCTCCTGCAGGCCCGCAGGCGGACGGACACGCTCACCCTGCTGGTGATCCGCAGCAGGCGACCGTTCCGCAGGTAGCCGCGGATCTCGGACTCGACGCCGGGTGGTTGCTGGGACTCGACGCCGGGTGGTTGCATTGGCGGACGCGGCCGTGTCGGAGAGCATCACCCTGGGCCAGGCGGCCAAGCTCGTTCCGGGGGGCGTGACCCGCCTCGCCCGGGAGTTCGAGGTCCCCGGTCGGCCGCGGCTATTCGGGCGGTGTTCTCGCGGCGCAAGAGGGCGCTGCCCGCGGCTCTCCCGCTGGGCCCGCGCGACGCGTTCGTCGGAGAGGGGGCGAAACAGAGGCAGTGGCACTTTCCTCGAATGGGGGCAACGGGCCTACGGGGAGGAGACCCTCTCTGTGGATGGAGCCCTCGGATTCCTTGCACATTAGTGAAATACAGCGCAAAATGAAAGTGATGGTCGGAGACGCAGCTATTCCGGCCAATTCGCCCACCCAGTCCGGCTGAAAGGAGGTAGAAACCCTAACCTGGCGCGGAGGAAAGGAGGTACATTCGGAAGTACACATCTTGCTCAAGACCTTCCGAGAACAGCTGAACACGAATGGATAGCGGAAGGAAGAAGGCATGATAACGCGAAAACACCGGCCGCTCATGTGGGCGGCGGTTGTGGGGCTCGCGGCCGTCCTGGCGATGCTCGGGGGCACGGCTGCACTGGCTGCACAAGGATACAGCGATGTCCCCGCCGACGGACTGTTCCACGATCAGATCATGGCACTGACGGGGTTGCAGATCGCGGCGGGCTTTCCCGACGGTTCCTTCAAGCCGGACGATCCGGTGACCCGCCAGCAATTCGCGAAGATGATCGTGCTGGCGACGGACACGCACACCGAAGCCGTCGACAATGAGGCCGACCCCACCTTCTCGGACGTAGTGCCGTCCATGGGTTTGCCCTACCCCTTCGATTACATCGAAGAGGCTGTCGAGGCGGGCTTCATCAAGGGTGACCAGGGCAAGTTCAACCCCACCAACAACATCACGAGGGTCCAGCTTGCTCTCATCATCGCCCGAGCGAGCGGCAGCGCCCTCCCGGCTCCGCCGGTCGGCTACCAGACCGGTTTCACCGACGTACCCGACTACGCCGCGGACGAGGTCGCCAAAGCCAAGTTCAACGGCATCCTCGACGGCACGACGGCCACCACCTTCGACCCCTACTCCAACGCCACGCGGGGTCAGGTGAGCAAGATGGTCGTAGAGCTGCTAAACTTAGTGGTTCCCACTGCGAACGGATCCTGCATCAGCTGCCACGGCAGCGCCAGCTTGGCGATGGACGTGGGCACCGAGAAAGTGCCTCTGTATGTCGATGCAGCCGCCTATGCGGCCAACGAGCACGGGCTCGTGCGCTGCGGTAAGTGCCACACGAACATGAATCCGGTGCCACCGCACGACGCCACCCGGATCTACGGTAGCTGGGCGCGATTCAGCGCCAAGGATACGGACACGACCAAGACGCGCAACTTCTACTCTGTGACCGCCGATGCCTGCGTACAGTGCCACACGGATGCCCGCTACAAGGCCTTTCCGCAGAGCGAACACGGCACGATCAAAGACTTGAAGTACAACTGGGACGGAAGTCCACGGGTCGAGGTCATGGTCGCCGGTTCGGACGGCCAGCAATACGCCACCAACGAGAACTACGACGCCAAGGATTGTGGGCGCTGCCACATCAACACGAACTGCGGCACGTGCCACTGGAAGAGCGAGGTGACGCAGAAGGCTGTTGGCAACGTTCTCGATCTGTGGAATCAGTACGACTCCGCTGCCAACGACATCAAGAAACAGCAGACCGAGTACGCCATGGACTGGACCGTCAACGTGGCGGCGCACGATTTCGTCGGTCCTGCGGAGCTGACCTCCTCGAACGCAGCATGTACGCCCTGCCACGTGGGCTACTACCAGGGCGACAAGTCGGTGCCTGCCATCAACCTCTACGGCAAGGGTATAAGCCGGCACCCACAGACCCAGGAGCTCCTGCTGAGCGGGCAACGGGGCGTGCATGAAACCAAGCTCTGTACGGACTGCCATAAGGATGTGCACGAGGCCGTCTACGAGAACACCGCGGACGGCCGTCGTGTGGGCGGGCAAACGAAGTGCGAGGACTGTCACGCCGACAAGGTCACCGCGACCCATAAAGACGTCGCCTGCATCGCGTGCCATGATGCGGAGCTAGGCGTGCACCGTGACTCTACCGGCGAGGTCTACCCCTACGCGCTCAAACATAACGTGGAAGAATCTTGGCCGTCTCACAATCTGACCAAGGATGTGCAGTGTGCCAAGTGTCACTATGCGGGTAATCCGCTAGGAGCGCCCCCGTCCGTGACGCCGTTCGCGATCCACTGAGAGGTCTTGTGTCGACGCCTCGCGTCGGCTAGGCCCAAGTTCGAAGGACACCCGGGAGCGGGGTGGCACCTGCCCCTCCGCTCCCGCTCAGCCGAGCACCGCTCGAGCTCCCCCCGGAGCCGTTGCCCGGCAGCCTCATACGGCAATGATCCGCGAGGTCCCAGGGGCGCCCGCTGTGTAGCCGCCTTCCGGAGCTTTCTCGACCCCGCTTCCGGTCAGTAGGGCATGCCCATGTTGGCCCCCGAGGCGGCTACCAGGCCGAAAAAGACGATCCGTCCGGCGAGTTCGCCCAGTACCAGCAGTACCGGCAGCCAGGCAGGAATGCTCCTGGTGCGCCAAACCACGGCCAGGGGTAACGCCAGACCAAGGAGGATGCGCCCCCAGTACAGCGGGGAGGTGAGAAAGGCCTGCCCGGTCTCGTGCATGAGGACGCCGCCCGCAAGCCACACGAATGGGACCGCCAGGTAGACCACCAGCGCCACGACCAGGGCGTACGAGAGGATACCGGCCAGCCGTGGTCGTGTGTCTTCGGGGACGAAGTAGCTGGCGGCCGCGACTCCCAGGGTCACCGCCGTTAGCCCGAAGAACACCAGCGGCAGCGCATTGTGGATGGCAGGCATACTTGGTGCAGCGTATGTCATGCCCGTTGCTATCAAGGCGACCAGCCCCACCAAGGCGGTGGCTCTGATCAGCCACCCGTTGGAGCGGCCTCGATAGGCGACGACTGCGGCGGCCACTGCGAGAACGCCAAAGACGGCGAAAGCAAGGATCTCGCGACTGAGCCAGGCCGTCTTCAGGTTGGCCACCATACGAAATGCACCGAGTGGCTGGCCGAGATGGAAGAACGCGGCCGCTACGCCCAGGACGAGCAGACCCAGCACAGCGCCCCATTCCGCCCGCTCTCCGGGCTCAGGACCCTCGGCTACAGCCCGCCCGTGCACGGCGGCCACCAGGGCCAGACCCACCGCCGTCTGGGTGAGCAAGGTAAAGAGAACCAGGGGAAACTCCTGCAGGTCCATCACGCGTGCCTCCTCACCATCACGGGCTGATCAGGGAACTTGAAGCGGGTGGATGGGTCGATGTCCGGCCTCCTCGGATAGCCGGGTGGGAACTGTACTGCAGCGGGTTCGTCGAGCCCGCTCAGGTCGACCAATCGCAACGCACCAGTGGGGCAAGCCTGCACGCACGCCGGCGAAAGACCGGCGTCGATCCGCTGGTAGCACAGGCTGCACTTGCCAACCCGTCCTCTCTTCGGGTTGTAGCGGGGGGCGCCGAACGGACAGGCCCGCACGCAGTTCTTGCACCCGATGCATGCCTCCGGCTCGTGGACCACGATGCCGTCCGGGCGCTTGGTGTAGGCGCCTACCGGGCAGCCCTGCAGGCAGACGGGCTGCTCGCAGTGGTTGCAGGCCAGCGAATAGAAGGCCCGGTCGCGGTGCGGGTAGATCTCCTCGGAGAGGGGATAGATCTGCCGCCAGACGATCCCCTCGTCCTGATGGTACTGGTTCTTGCAGGCCATGCCGCACGTGCCGCACCCAATACACAACCCGGCGTCGACCATGAAGGCGAACCGCGCACTCATGTCACCGACCTCCTATACCTTCGCTTTCTCGATGTCCGCGAACTGGTCGTGAATAGCCACGCCCGGTGCGCCGGTCTTGAACTTGCCCATGTCGGAAGACTCGTCGTCTACCAAGCGGTTGACGTTGTAAGTGTTCTTGCCGCCGAACCAGGCCTCGTACATCAACAGGGTGTCGGCCGGCACGTTGTCGGTGATGCGGGCACGCACCTTCTGCTCGCCGATCTTGTTGAACACCCGCACCCAATCGCCGTCGGTGATGCCTTTGGCTTTCGCCGTAGCTGGGTGGACGTACACGAAGGGCTCCGGGTTGTAGTCCAGCATCCAATCCAGATTCTGGAACTGGGAGTGAAGGCCGTACTTGTGGTGCGGCGTGAGCAGCCGGAAGGGCGCGTACGCTTTGCGGCCCTCCACATGTACCGGAAGGGCCGTGTGGCCGTTTTCCACCGCCGTTTGCGAGCTGAACTCGTACTTCCCCGACGGTGTCGCGAACTTCAAATCGGCCCAGGCAGCCGACGACGACAGCTGCGCCTTGCGCGGCCCTTTGCGCAGGTCCTCCCACGACTTGAGGCCGAACAGCTTGTAAATGCCGTCGTTGAACTCCTTGGCCATCCACTCCTTCGGGTCCAGGCTGGTCGGGAAGGTGCACGACCCCGGCTCCAGCTTGTTCATTTTGGCCGACAGCGCGGCGGCGATCTCAATGTCCGACTTGGCCTCGAACATGGGCTTGATGGCCTGCTCGTTCAACTGGATCCAGTAGTGCCAGTACGAGACGTTGACCGTCCAGTCTTCGAACGGCGTGACCGTGGGCAGCACGATGTCGGACTGCTCCACCGTCTGGTTGAAGAACAGGTCGACCGTCACGATCAGCTCGATGTTCTTGAAGGCCTCCAGGATCTTGGCCCGGTCGAAGTCCTGGCTAACCACGTTCTTGTTGGCCACCCACAGTACCCGCACCGGCGGATCGGCCGCGTTCATGATCTCCTGCGCGATCCTGTTGATGTTGAAGATGCGGTCGGTGTAGCTCACGGCCTGCTTGCCGGCGTTGGGGTCGAACTCCCCCTTCGGGCCGGTAGCACCCAAGAAGCCCTTGGAGCCCTCGGGTGGCGATTGGGCGAAGGCGTGGTAGTTGAAGCCCCAGGTGTACAGGTGGCCGTAGCGGGCCCCACCCCCCTCTTTACCGATGTTCCCGGTGAGGGCTACCAGGGCATCGATGGCGCGTACGTTCTGGCCGCCGTTCACATGCCGCTGCATACCGTAGCCGATCCAGATGGTGGCGGGCTTGGCCGTGGCGAACTCCTCGGCTACCCGCTTCACGGCTTCCGTCGGCAGGCCGGCCTGTTGCGCCGCCCACTCCGGCGTCACATTGCTCTTGAGGTAGGCTGCGAAGTCGTCGTAGCCGCGGGTGTTCTGCTGGACCCAAGTCGTGTCCACCAGACCTTGGTCGATCAGGTGCCGCGCCATACCCAGGGCCAGGGCGCCGTCGGCGCCGGGCCGAATCTCCCAATACTCATCTGCTTTGGCGGCGGTTTGGGTGAACACCGGGTCGATGACGAGGACTTTGGCGCCGCGCCGCTGGGCCTCGTAGATGTATTTCATCGAGTGAATGGAGCAGTAAGCCGGGTTGGCTCCCCAGATGATGATGTATCTGCTGGAGGCCATGTCCTCGGGGTCGTTGCACCACATGTTGCCCATGTCGTAATTCTGGGCGTCGATCCCCGCAGGCCAGCATGGTGTGCCCACGAACCGCGTGGTGTAGCCCAGCGACGCCATCATCCCCTCGACCCCGTAATGGGTGATACCGAAGTTGCCCGAGTACTTGGTAAGACCCAGGCCCAGCAGGCTGCCGTCCTGTTGCTTGATGTCGAGAAGCTTCTTCGCGATGGTATCCAGCGCTTCGTCCCACGAGATGCGCCGCCATTTTCCCGAACCTCTCCCCTCCTGCTTTGGCGGCGGTTT
>JAMDDA010000042.1 GCA_023488925.1 Actinomycetota bacterium | reverse complement strand
AGTAGGTAGATGTCACAAGTTGGCGTCGGCATGGTTGCTGATTATGCCTACCTTGATTCAGCAGGCACCGCCAGGACCAGAAAAGCCCCGCTGCCCGGGAGAGGGCAGCGGGGCGGGGTCATGAAAGGGATCGGTTAGACAGTCTGCCTCGGCTTCCAGTACAGGATGAAGAGCCCTTGGGCTCCCGCACGAATGACGGCTAGATATGCGACGATCTGGGCGGCGCTAAGGCTGCCCCAGGATTGAATGAGGCCGAGAAGGTCCCCGGTGACCCACGTGGCGGCCACAGCGCCGACACCACAGACCACCCAGGCCAGCAGCTCCTTGGTCGCGTCGGACCACGAGGCTCGCTTGATCCACTGGATCACGAATGACAGACCCACTCCCGAGCCCAGGCCGAGAGCGATGAGGGTCGCGAGTTCTTCCCAGGACATTTTTCACCTCCAGTGCCGGCGCCTCTTGCGCCAGGGATAGTAGAGACTGCGGCTGTAGTGGATGGATCACCTCCTTTCACCGGGTTGCGACTATCCGCTATGTGTGCGATATTGCTCACATGTTCAACCTCAACCACACCAAATTGGGCCAGTCCGGCGAGGCGCTTCAGCGGTAGGCCGACCTGCTCGAGGACCTCCGATTGCGATGACACCGTGTGAATGGAGCACGCGCATCGGCTGCCAGCGGCGGCAGACGAGGGCAGGACCTTCTGGACTGAGCAGGGCAAGGCCGGTGAAATGCCCGCCCGCTACCGGCGGGTGAGGAGTCTGCCTTGGCTTGAGCCCTGGGCGGGCTAGAGCGGCTACGGTGCTGTGCGGCGGACGAGCTTGAGCTCGTAGTCCTCGAGGTTGACCTGCCCGCCCACCCGGTCGAGAAGGCGAGCTGCCACGATCAGGAGGAGCCCCACACTCGCCGCGTCCTCTGACCGATGATCGCGGCCGGTGAGAAGGCCGGCAGCCTCCAGCTTCTCCCGCGCCGCCCGCACGGCGTCGGGGTCGTGCACGACGTCGATGGGCATCTTGTCCTCCTTGGGTCGTAGGTCCAGATTCCACTGGCCGAAATCCTCGGCTGTGGCGATGTTGAGGTCGCACGGGACGCCCATAATGGTGGGTGCCCCGTGCTTGGGGAGCGTGTACTGGCGGATCTGTGCGCGAGGATCAAACGTCAGCACGCCATCCACGCGTGACCAGGCCTCCGTCTGCACGGCATAGGCGATGAGTTCGTGGTCGAATAGCCAGCGGATGACATGATAGCCCCCGTAGGCTCCCACACGCTGGACGTCGCCAGCCTCAGAGAGCACACCGCGGAAATAGGGCTCCACACGCGGCCCTGTGGTATCGGTATCTACCGCGAAGTACACGGGGGCCTCATCGGCCCCCCAGGCGGCCATACGCAGAAGGGCGTCGCGAGCGTGCATCACGCCGCGGGCATAGCCTTCAAGGGCCGCGGCCTCAGTCGTCTCATAGTACGCGTAGACGGCGATACCCGCAGCCGTCAGGGCATTATACTCAGCTCGGGTAATACCCTTGGGCCGGTCACTCAGGTACCGGCCCACAAAACTGTAGCCAGCGGCCTTCAGCGCCCGGGCGAACGCCGCCCAGTCGTGGGGGCGAGAAGAATAGTCCACACCTCGTCTGCTCATTTGTCATCCCCTTGGCGGATTCTAGTTCCGGCTAGACCGCCCGATGACCGCAGTGATGCGGTTGACGGGCAGCCTGCGGTAGTAGAGGTCCAGCTCCTCGTCGTAGGGCACCCAGGCGCCCCTGTCCTCACGCCAGTACAGCATGCGCCCGTCGGCGGTGATGCGGCACCAGCCGGACCGCAGCCAGGCATAGAGCCCGTCTTCGAGCGCCGCCTGGATTACGCCGTCAGGCAGATGGCGGTGAGGGACGTAAGGGATGAACCCCTTCAGCATCACGGCTTCTTCCGAGACGATGCGGCCGACACAAAGGTGTGGACCCTCATGGCGAGCGGGCAGGTTCATGAACTGCTCCCTTCAGTCGATTACCACGAGCCAGCCATACGGCCGATCGTGTAGACGAGGCCGACGATGCCCCCGAGCGACACGAGCAGCACGTTCAGGGCGATCAGGGCTCCGGCGAGGCGAGACTGAAACCCGAACGCTCCCCGCCGCTCTCGGTCTGCATCCTCGAGCCGTCTCTCGAGGGCCGCATGGCGGCGCTGGCAGTCCCGCTCTTGTCGCGACCTGTAGTCGGCCTCCTCCTCGCGGGCCTCAGCGCGAAGCCGCTCGACTGTCTCCACGGATACGGTCAGCTTTCCGACAGCCACGGTGAGTCCGGAGAGGGTCTGCTCGATCGCCTCCAGCCGACGGAGCTCATCCACGGTCATAGGTCTGTCCCTCCTCCGATGAGTGGTCGATCAGATGCGCTGGCCGATGCCCCGCACGCCGTTGCGAGTGACGAGGCCGCCTGGAGCCAGCAGACTGATGGACCACCCGATCCCCCCCGGATAGAGATAGCTCGCCCCCGGAGGCGACCATACGTAGGCCGGGTCGGTGCCCCCGTCGAAGACGCTCTGAGGGACGGTATGCGTGCGCCAGTTGGAGACGCCCGAGACCTCGAAAGTCCGAGCCATCTCTCGCGTATCGGCGAAGCCGAGGAACTGCAGGGCCGCCTCCCCAAAGACCCCGGGTGCGAGCTTCCTGATCCGATAACAGGCGAACAGGGGCGCCTGGAGCTCGCGGTCGCCGCCTGGGAGATCCTGGTAGGCTCCGTACTTGGCCGCATAGGAA
>JAMDDA010000044.1 GCA_023488925.1 Actinomycetota bacterium | reverse complement strand
CCCGTGTCGGTGATCGGCGCGGTGAGGACGCCGCGGCCGCAGTCCAGGTTTAGCGCCCCGAGCGCCACGTGGATCGCCGCCGTTCCCGATGTGCTCGCCGTCGCGTGCTCTACCCCCAGCTTCTCAGCGAATCCCCGCTCGAACTGCTCCACATACTTGCCGCCCCAGCGGAACAGCTTGCCGGACTTGATAACATCGGTCAGGTTCGCGATCTCGGCATCGCCGAACCCGCGCCCGGTGATGTCACCCACGGTCGGCAGGGGCTGTGTCCGCACGGGGCTCCCGCCGTCGATTGCCAGTTGTGTCACTTCCTCCTCCTTTTGTGGGACCTATGGGACGTGTGGGACCCATAAGACCCATAGGACATATTCAGAGCACGAACCCCCCGTCCACGGGCAGCAGCGCGCCGGTCGTCCAGCCGGATTCGTCACTGGCGAAGTATATCACTGCCTCGGCAATATGCTGTGGCAGCCCGAGAGTCCTGAGCGGAGTAGCCCCGACGATTTCCTCCGTCGCCCCCGGCTGTGCGAGAATGTCGCGGTTGATATCGGTCTCGATCGTGCCGGGCAGAACCGCGTTCACGGTGATGTTGTAAGGCGCCAGCGCGACCGCCATCACCTGCGTCAACATATTCGCCCCGCCCTTGGACGCGCAGTAGGCGACCTGCCTCGGACTGGTGGCCTTCTCGCCCGAGATGCTTGTGACATTGATAATCCGACCGCCGCCGCGGGCCTTCATCGCCCGGGCGGCCGCCTGGCTGCAAAGGAAGATTCCCTTGCAGTTGACGTTCTGATGGAAGTTCCACTCTGCCTCGGTCGTCTCGAAGAAATCCAGAAAGTGGCACACGCCCGCGTTGTTCACCAGCACATCAATACCGCCGAGCACGCGCTCGATCGCCGCGACCATCGCGTCCACCTGGACCTTGTCCGTGACATCGGCCTGAACCGCCACGGCCTCGCCGTCATCGGCCCGGATCCGTTCCACGACCTCTCGCGCTGCGTCCTCGTTCGCCGTGAAGTTGATCGCGACGTGCGCGCCTTCTCTCGCCATCGCTATTGCTATCCCTCGGCCGATCCCCCTCGATCCGCCGGTCACGATCGTACGCTTTCCCTTGAGCCGCATCTTCGTTCTCCTTGGGAAGGGACCACATCACGGAAACACGGAAGGGACTGAAGGCACGGAAAGAACGAACGGGAAAAAGCGGAATGACGGAGAGCCAGGAATCGGCTCCCTTCCGTGCTTCCCCTCTTCCGCGTTTCCGTGACGGGGAAACCTAATCCATTACGAGTCCCCCGTTGACACCGAGCGTCTCGCCGGTCACGTAGGATGCCGCGTCCGAGGCGAGATAGATAACCGCCGCGGCCACGTCCTCCGGCGTCGCAAGACGACCGAGCGGCACCCCGGCGAGATAGCGGCGCTTCTCGTCGTCCCCGAACAGCCGCCCCATCTCCGTATCAACCATCGAGGGACACACCGCGTTGACTGTGATCCCATAGGGCGCCAGCTCGCGCGCCAGTCCCCTCGTGAACGCCAGGACCCCGCCCTTCGAGGCGGCGTAGTGCAGCCCGACCATCAGCCCGCCCATCTTGCCCGCTATCGAGGCCATGTTAATAATCCGCCCCGACCGCTCCGACTTCATCTGAGGCACAACCGCCCGGCTTACCAGAAATGTCCCCTTCAGGTTGACCGCTATCGCCCGGTCCCACTGCTCCTCAGTGATCTGCTCGACGCTCACGCGCTCGCAGATGCCGGCGTTGTTGACCAGAATGTCGATCCTCCCGAGCTGCGCGATGACCGTCTCCACCATCGCCGCCACGGCGTGCCCGCTCGATACGTCGCACGCAATAGCCAGCGCCTTCGGCCCGACAGCCTCGGCGGCTTCGAGCGCGCCCTGGGCATCGACATCCACCACCGCCACCGCCGCGCCGCGCTCCGCGAGTTGACGGGCGATCTCCCGCCCGATCCCGCGCGCCGCCCCCGTCACAATCGCGACTCTGCCCTCAAACTCACCGCTCACAACATCGACCTCACCGCATCAGCTATCGTTCCTGAATTGGGCAGGGCCAGCGCCTCAAGCTCGGCCGCGTAAGGCATTGGGACCTCAGCCCCGCCGACGCGAACAACCGGCGCATCGAGGTAATCGAACGCCTCCTCCATCAGAATCGCCGATATCTCCGCCCCGATCCCGAACCGCGCGATCGCATCCGACACCACCACCGCCCGGCCCGTTTTCCTCACGGACTCGACGATAGTCTCCTTGTCGAGCGGATAGAGCGTCCTGGGGTCGATCACGTCGACATGGATCCCATCGCCGGAGAGCGTTTCCGCCGCCCTGAGCGATTCGATCACCTGCGCGCCGGTGGCGATCACCGTCACGTGCGTCCCCTCGCGCTTGATGTCGGCCTTGCCGAGCGGGACGAGATACTCCTCGTCGGGCACATCGCCCCTGGTATTGTACAAGCGCTTCAGCTCGATGAAGACCACAGGGTTGTCGTCCAGGATCGCGCTGCGTATCAGCCCCTTGGCGTCGAACGGCGTCGAGGGCATCACGACCTTGAGCCCCGGCACGTGGCAGAACCACGCCTCCAGGCTCTGCGAGTGCTGACCGCTCGACCGTGTGCCGGCGCCGATCA
Organism: Actinomycetota bacterium; assembly: GCA_023488925.1. Lineage (GTDB taxonomy): Bacteria > Actinomycetota > Thermoleophilia > RBG-16-64-13 > RBG-16-64-13 > JAMDDA01. The sequence goes on along the minus strand of JAMDDA010000044.1, from coordinate 114 downwards.
TCGTGCGGATCACCAGGGGCAGCGTCGCCGTGCCGCCGAACATATAGCGCATCTTCACGGCCTGGTTGACGATCTGATCGAGCCCGATGGTGGTGAAGTCGATGTACATGATCC
>JAMDDA010000149.1 GCA_023488925.1 Actinomycetota bacterium | reverse complement strand
TGGAAGGCGGGGACATCGTCGAGAGGACGGCGGAGATGTTCAGCGGCGAGCAGATGGAAGACGACAAGCCCGTATAGGGGGATCGCAGTTGAAGTTCGACAACCTCGGAATGATGAAGAAGCAGGTCGAGAAGCTCCAGACGGGGATGGCCCGGCTCCAGGAAGAGCTCGCGCTGCGCACCGTGGAGGCGACCGCCGGCGGCGGCGTGGTCAGGGTGGTCGTCAGCGGGGCCCTCGAGCTCAGGGAGATACACATCCAGCCCGAGGTGGCCGGTTCCGGCGAGGTGGAGATGCTTCAGGACCTGATCGTCGCCGCAGTCAACGAAGGGATCAGGAAGGCGCAGCTGATGGCGTCGGAGGAGATGGCGAAGCTTACGGGCGGCCTCAAGATCCCGGGCCTTCCCTAGCGCGGTCGTTATGAACTACCCCGAGCCCATACAACGGCTGGTGGACGAGCTCAACAAGCTCCCCGGCGTCGGGCCGAAGACGGCGCAGCGGCTTGCGTTCCACCTGCTCAACCGTCCCCCCGACGAGGCACGCCGCCTGGCCGGCGCGATCACCGAGGCCCGGGAGAGGGTCGGGCACTGCAGCACGTGCTACAACCTGACCGACCAGGATCCCTGTCGGGTGTGCTCCGACGGCCGGCGCGACCGTTCCTGCCTGTGCGTTGTGGAAGAGGCCAAGGACGTGGCGGCCGTGGAGAAGACCCGCGAGTACAGGGGGCTTTACCACGTGCTCCAGGGCTGCATCTCCCCCATGGACGGGATAGGCCCCGACGACCTCCGGATCAAGGAACTGCTCGACCGGCTGCGGGCGGGCGAGGTGAGAGAGGTGATCCTCGCGACCAACCCCGATGTGGAAGGGGAGGCCACGGCGCTTTACATCGGCCGGCTCCTCAAGCCGTTGGGCCTGAAGGTCACCCGGCTGGCGCGGGGCCTTCCGATGGGGGGCGACCTCGAGTACGCCGACGAGGTCACGCTCGGCAAGGCGCTGGAGGGAAGGCGGGAGATATAGCGGCGACGCCGCACACGGATAGTTCAACCGGGGGGCCGACGGCCCCCCGGTGTGCTTCCTCACGGGGATGTATCCGGGAATTATTGGGTATACTTCCTGTGCAATCTTCCCACCCGGCCGGCGTATTATAGGCGAGGGTGGGTTGAGGGGGCACTTTCCGTGAACTCCACCATTTCGTCCGTTCTCAGGTCGCTGCGCGAACGCTTCTATTCCGTCCAGGTCAGGCCGACTCCGCCCAGCTGCACCATCGAGGAGCTGGTCGACTCGGCCCGGGCGGAGTGGGCGTCCGCCAGGTCGTATTTCGAGACCGTCACCGATCCCGAGCTCGTCGATCACGCCATATACCTGGTCGAGGCCGCCGAGAGAAAGTACGCTTACATGATCCGCAAGGCCAGGGAGCGCCGCGCCTTGCAGGACATGACCCCGCGCGGGCGGGCGGGCGGGTCGTTGTCCCGCTAGCGGGCGCGAGGGGGCATATCCGGCGCGCCCACCCCATATGCTCGTACAGGGGGGTGGCGACGTGGATCTCACTGCCGTCGTTGCCTCCGGATCTGGGCTCCTTCTGCTCTACGTGGTCCTCCGGCTGATGGTGGTGCCGCTCAGGATGATGGCGAGGTTGGCGTACAACGCCGCGATCGGGCTTGCCATGCTGCTGGCCTTCAACGTCGTGGGCACCTACTTCAACCAGCAGCTCCCCGTCAACCTCGTCACAGTGCTGGCGGGCGGGCTGCTCGGCGTCCCCGGGCTGGGGCTGGTGGTTGCGCTGACCAGGTTGTGGTGATGCCCGCCGCGGGCGAGCCCATTCCCTTGACTCGCTGAAGGGCTATCTGCTAAACTGAAACAAATAGGCCGGGCCGGTTTTCTTTTTTTGTCATTTGCACTTCAAGGAGGTTCCCCATGCGGGAAGTGCTGGAGATCAGGTGGCACGGTCGGGGAGGGCAGGGTGCGAAGACGGCGGCTCTTCTCCTGGCTGAGGTCGTCTCGGCCGGGGGAAAATACGTACAGGGCTTCCCCGAATACGGCCCCGAACGCATGGGCGCCCCCATCGTCGCATTCAACAGGATCAGCCCCGCACCTATTCCAGTGCACTGCCACGTCACCGAGCCCGACATAGTCGTGGTGCTCGACCCTACCCTGATGGGAAAGGCGGGCGTCATGGAGGGCCTCTCACCGGACGGGACGATAATCGTCAATACGCCCCGGACGCCCTCCGAAACGAGCCTGTGCTTGAACCCCGGGAAGGGGCAGAAGGTGTACACGGTGAACGCCAGCCAGATCTCCCTGGACACCCTTGGGAAGAACATCCCGAACACCCCCATGATAGGCGCGCTGGTCAAGGTGACGGGGCTGCTGGCCCGCGACGAGTTCACCAGGCTCATAGAAGCCCAGCTCAAGGAGAAGTTCAAAGAGAAGAAAGCGGTTATCGCCCCGAACCTTGAGGCCATCAACAGGGCCTACGAGGAGGTGCGTGCCTCTTGAGCCCTCTCGAACCGGACCGGGCCCGCCGCGAAAAGGCCGGTCCGCCCGGCTGGAAGGACGTGCCCAGGGGAGGGATCATCCTCGAACCCGGGAACGCCGCGCAATACGAAACGGGAGACTGGCGGACGTTCAGGCCCGAGTGGAGCCCCGAGAAGTGCACCCACTGCCTCTTGTGCTGGGTGTACTGTCCGGATGCCGCCATTCGGGGGAATGACGGGAAGGGGCGGGGCGTCGCCTACAAGCACTGCAAGGGCTGC
>JAMDDA010000018.1 GCA_023488925.1 Actinomycetota bacterium | reverse complement strand
CCGATAAGATCGATTTCCTGACCCCCGAGCAGCGGCAGGAGATCGCGGGGCATCTCTCCGAGAACCGCGCCCTGGCGGAGCTCACGGCGCTCATCTGCCGGCACGGGATCACCCCGGGGCTGGCTGCCCGCATCTACAAGGTCCACGGCGCCGATTCGATCAAGGTCGTGAAGGACAACCCCTACGTGCTCGCCGAGGACGTATGGGGTGTAGGGTTCATCAAGGCGGACCTGGTTGCCCGGGCCACCGGGGTCGCCCCCGACAGCCCGTACAGGGTGGAGGCGGCCGTCCGGCATGTGCTGAGCGAGGCCAGCACCGAGGGCCACTGCTACCTCCGACCGCGGGACATCATGGCGAAGACCATCCCCATTCTGGGGAAGGCCTCGGGGGTCGGGGTGGCTGAGGTCGCCGCGGCAGTCGGCCGGCTGGTCGGGCGCGAGGAGCTCGTCCGGGAGGGAAACTCCGTCTACTCCGCCCGGCTGTGGGAGGCGGAGCGGGAGCTGGCGGTTCGCGTGCGGGCCCTCGCCACAACCGCCCCGAGCTCGCCCCGGAAGGGTATCCCCGAACTCGTCTCGAGGACTGCGGGGGCCCTCGGGGTGGACTACTCCCCGAAGCAGCGCGAGGCTGTCGAGACTGCCCTGGGCGCCCCGCTCTCCATCATCACCGGCGGGCCCGGCACCGGAAAGACGACCATAACCAAAGCCCTTGTCATGGCCTACCGCGAGCTCCACCCCCGCCGGCAGATTCACCTGGCCAGCCCCACCGGCCGCGCCGCGAAGCGCCTGTCCCAGGCGACCGGCATGGAGGCCCTCACCATCCACCGGCTCCTGGAGTTCCATCCGGAGGAAGGCTTCCGCCGCGACGGCCTCAACCCACTCGAGCCCGGCCTGCTGGTAGTGGACGAGGCGTCCATGATCGACCTGGAGCTGGCCAGAAGCCTCTTCGACGCGGTCCCCGCCGGCATGCAAATAGTGCTCGTCGGTGACATTGACCAGCTCCCCTCCGTCGGCCCGGGATCCGTCCTCCGTGACAGCATCGCCTCCGGGATGATCCCCACGGTCCGGTTGGATTACGTGTACCGGCAGGCCGAAGGCAGTGAGATTGCCTTGTGGGCGCACCTCATCCGCGACGGCCTCACGCCCAACCTGGTTAGCGGCGAGGATGTCAAGGTGTTCGAGGACGCGGAGCAGGAGGACGCCGCGGCCCGGGTGGTGCGCCTGGCGGGGAAGGCACACCGGAAACACGGCCCCACGGGGTACCTGGTGCTCGCCCCCATGCGGCGCGGCGTCGCCGGCGTGATAGCCCTCAACGAAGCGATCAGGGAGGCGGTCAACCCCTTGCCGGCGGGCGGGCGCGAGCTCCGCCTCGGGGGGACGGCCTGGCGGCTCGGTGACAAGGTGATGGTCATTCGCAACAACTACGCGCTCGAGGCGTTCAACGGTGATACCGGGGTCATCGCGGAGCTGCGCGAGGCGCAGGGCAAGGCGGAGCCGAGGCTCACCGTCCGGTTCGACGACGGCCGGGAGGTCGGGTTCGGGTCCAAGGACGCCGAGATCCTCACCTTGGCCTACGCCACCACCGTCCACAAGGCCCAGGGGTCTGAGGCCCCCGCGGTGATCGTGGCGCTCACGCGCGGGCACTGGATCATGCTGCAGAGGAACCTCCTGTACACCGCGGTCACCAGGGCGAAGGAGCGCCTGGTGGTGGTGTACCAACCCGGGGCGGTCGAGCGGGCGGTCGAGAACGACCGCATCGCGGAGCGATACAGCCGCCTTGCGGATCGGCTCAGGGAGGGGTCGCCGGTGGTGGCGGTGCCGGCGGCGGGGCCGCCGGTAGCCGAGGGATAGGGTTGAACGTGAACCTTTCAGGAAAGGCGGTGAGGTGGCCCCGTGCCCGTGACACTGGAGCAGATCACTGCCAGACTGAACGTCCCGGAGCTGTTCCAGCAGAACGGGGCCCGGGGAGGACGCCAGAAGGGTGAGCAGATGGAAGGCGCCACCTGCCCGTTCTGCGACGACCCCGACCACTTCGGCTACAACTCGAAGGCGGGCCTGTGGAAGTGCCGGAAGTGCGGCGAGAGCGGCAACCTGGTAACCCTGGTGTCCAAGGTCAGGAAGTGCCCCACCGGCCAGGCGTTCAAGGCGCTCATGGCCGAGGCGGGGCTGACACCCGAGGAGGTGAGGCCCCCGAAGAAACGTGGACGGCCACCCGGGACCGGCAGGAAGGCCGCGCCGGGTGGGGACGACGGGAAGCTGCCGGTGTCGAACGTCAACGCGGGCAGAATCTACGAACGCTTCGTGGAGCTTCTGCCCCTCACCGACGCCCACCGGCAGAAGCTCCAAAAGAAGCGCGGATTCACCCTTACGACAATCGAGACGTTCCGGCTGCGCTCCGGCGGGCCGCACGTGGCAGGGATACTCTCTCAACTCGCGGATGAGTTCGGCGAATCGGACCTTCTCGACGCCGCTCTGACGATCACAGTCAACGGTCGAGCCTGTTTTAATGACCAGCTCCTCGAGGACAGAATCATCATCCCGTACCTCGATGAAAGAGGAGCGCCCTACCACATCCGGCCTCACAAGCTGGGCCTCGAGCGCCCGCTTGAGCCGTATGCTCGCTGTTTACTGAAGGAGCGCCCAGAGCACGTTATCCTGACCGAGGGTGAGTTCAAGGCTATCGCGTTGCGTCAATGGCGCATTCCGGCGATCGGCGTGCCCGGCGTCTCGAGCTTCGGCGGGAAGCATTTTGAGCGGTCGGCGGACC
>JAMDDA010000089.1 GCA_023488925.1 Actinomycetota bacterium | reverse complement strand
AGCGTGCCCACGTCCTTGCCCGGATTACCCATCAGCGAGCGGATGTACTCGTCGGCGGGCGTCGAGGGCGAGCCCACTCCACAAACGGAGAAAACCGGGTCGTTCTCGCCCACTGGGAGGCAGATGAAAGGCATGACGAAGCGCGCGTTGCCCTTGGGGCGCCGATCCTTGTACATGACGAAATCGTCGGAGAGGAAAATGCAGCGGCCGCTCTCTCGTGCCTCGGCGACGCGACTCGCGGGGAGCCATTCGCCTATGACGCGGTCATCCTCGTCGAGCATGATGGTCCAAGGTGTGGGGGGATCGTCGACCATGGGGCCGGTGAGCACGGCGAAGACCGCGTGGGAGTCGAGCGCGCGCTGGATGCCTTCGTTCACGAATTGCATGAGTCCTCCCACCGCTCCGGTCTGCTGTGCCTCGTCTTCGAGCCGGCGGATGCGGGCGCGTTCCTCGTCGTTCAGCGGACGCACGTCTACCACCTCCGCGACGCACGCGAGGAGCTCACGCAGAGAGGGTATGAGGTGCTCCAGGGGGGGAGGGGCGTCCGCCCCGTTGGTCGATGCTGTCATGTCAGGGGGTCCTTTCCTTTCCCGAGAGAAGCTCCGCCGCTTTCAGCCCCAGATCGATGGCCACCAGATCGTCGGTGGCGGAGAGACTCCGGCCCAGCAGCTGCTCGATGCGGGCCAGGCGCTTGGTCAGAGTGTTCCTGTGCATATACAGGGCATGGGCTGCGCGGGCGATGGAGCGGTCTTCCCCCATATACACCTGCAGCGTGTGGACCAGTCGGGCCCGGTGGATCGCATCGTACTCCAGCAGCGGCCCCAAGGTCTCCTCGTAGATGGCGGCGAGGGTCTCGTCGCTCTGACCCTCCAGAAGCCGGTTCTGGGGGTGGATCTGATCGAAGAAACGGATCCGCACCGCGCCGCCCTGGCTGGCCAACGCCAAGGCCTCCCGGGCCTGCTTGAAGGCGACCACGGCGGCGGAGGCGCCGGTGGCCGGGGCCGAAACGCCCACACTCAGGGTAACCGGGGCGAGATCGGCCTCGAGGCGTTCGCGGAGGGCGGCCAAGGTCCTCTCCGAGCCGGCCTGGCCGGGGTCGGCGAACTGGATCAGGGCGGCCACCGAATCCCCCTTGAGGACCGTGAGGTAGGGCAGCCCCTGTGAGGCCAGGAAAGCCTCGGTGCTGTCCAGGAAAGCGCTCTTGAAGGCTTGGATCTGCTCCTCCCGCTGGCCTTGCCGCGCCGGGGTTTTCTGGAAGTGGTCGCTGAACCCGTCGACGTCGTACACGGCCACGCGCCAGGGTCGGGTCGGATCGAGGCCGTACTGGCGCATGCGTTCGGCGAGCTCCCGCTCGGTGCCGATACCCGAGACCAGATCGTCCATCAGGCCGCTGCGCATCCTCCGCTGCAGGGTGGCCACGTCGCGCTCGCGCAGGCGGTCGAGAGTCAGCAACTTCTGGGCGAAAGAGAGCGTGGTCTCGGCCAGCTCGGGAATGGGGCGGTTGGCGTAGGCGGCCATGAGCACCCGCTCGGCCCGCCCGTAGAGGGTCACTTCCCGGTACGAGACGCGGAACCCGCCCGATTGGAAGGCGGGGAGGGGCTCCCGGCGGCCGCGGTGCTCCAGGTAAGAGCGCCAGAGGCCGGCGCGGGTGCGGGACGAGAGGCGGGGGTGGCCTTGGGTCTCGGCCAGGATCGTCCCGCGGCCGTCGAAGAGCAGGACCGTCGTCTCGAGCAAACGGCTCAAGTCGGCCACCAGATCGGCCATGCCCCGCTCCTCGATGAGAAGCTCGAGCAGGTGGCTCTGCACGCTCAAGCTGCGGCGGAGTCGGTACATGTCCTGGGAGGCGAGGGCGTTGTAGACGAAGGCGGTGATCCGCCGGAAAGGGATGGTCATGGGTGCCGTGAAGAGGGGGAAGCCGAGATCCTCGGCCCGGCGGACCATGGTCGTGGGTAGCACGGGGAGGTAGTGGTCCAGAGCGATCCCCAAGGCGGACATGTTCGCCGCCGCCAGGACTTCCACCAGGCGGGCTCCCGCCGCCGGGTCGGGCTCGATATTGACCCCGGTGGCGAGCAGGATGCTGTGGGGCAGCATCCAGGGCGTGGGATCCTCCAGCTCGGAGAGATGAATGCCTTCGATGGGGCGATCCGTGGATCCGGCCCCGGCGACCAGCTCGAGGCCAAAGTCCTTCTCGGCCAGAAGATCGGCCACCGTTAACGCTGGTTTGTTGGTGCTGTGCACGACGCTGCCCTTCCCCCTGAATCGGGTGCATGATACCACTCGACGTCTTTCGGGTTCGGCGGCTAGGCTGGGAGCCTGACGATTTTGTGGGGGAGTTTCACCGCATTTCCCGAGAAGGAGGCTTCGCACTCATGGCAACAGCCAGCACCCCGGTCGTGCTCATCCCCGAATACAAGGCCCACTATGGAGCCATTCCCAACTACATAGGCGGCGCCTTCGTGCTCTCGGAGAGCACCCGCGTTCTCCCGATCGAAAACCCGGCCACGGGTAAGGAGATCGGCAGTGTGGCCCTCTCGACCGCCGCCGAGGTCGACAAGGCCGCCCAGGCCGCCCAGGCGGCGTTCAAGGAGTGGCGGCGGGTGCCCCCGCAGACCCGAGTGCAGTACCTCTACAGGATGAAGGCCCTCATGGAGGAGAACTTCGAGGACCTGGCCCGCGTAGTCACCCAGGAGCACGGCAAGAGCCTGGAAGAAGCGCGCGGCTCCATCATGCGGGCGATCGAGCATCTGGAGGTGGCCGCGGGCATGCCCTCGCTCATGATGGGCTACAACCTGGAGGACGGCGCCGGCCCGGGCATCGACGAGGAGATGATCCGCCAGCCTCTGGGTGTCTTTGCCTGCATCGCTCCGTTCAACTTCCCGGCGATGGTGCCGTTCTGGTTCTGGCCCTATGCCATCGCGGCGGGCAACACCTACATCGTCAAGCCCTCGGAACAGGATCCCATCAGCCAGTTCCTGATCTTCGAGCTTCTGGATCAGATCGGTCTGCCGGCCGGCGTGATGAACATGGTCAACGGCGACAAGGAAGTGGTGGACGCCCTCCTGCACCATCCCCTCGTCCGCGGCCTCAGTTTCGTGGGTTCCACGCGCGTGGGCCACTACGTCTACCAGGAAGGCGCCAAGTACAAGAAGCGCGTGCAGGCCCAGGCCGGGGCCAAGAACCACCTGGTGGTCATGCCCGACGCCGTGCTCGACAAGGCGGCCAAGAACTGGATCAACTCCTTCTTCGGCTGTGCGGGCGAGCGCTGCCTGGCCGGCTCGGTGCTTGTCTGCGTGGGGGAAGAGACCCATAGGCGGGCGGCCGAAGCCTTCGTGGCTGCGGCCAAGGACGTCACCGTGGGCTACGGTCTCGACGAGCGGGCCGCCATGGGCCCGGTCATCTCCAAGGCGGCCAAGGAGCGCATCCTGAGCTTGATCGAAACCGGCATCGCCGAAGGCGCCACCCTGCTGCTCGACGGGCGTAACCCCGAGGTCATCACTCCGGGCTGCGAGGACGGCTACTTCGTCGGCCCGACGATTTTCGACAACGTGACCACCGACATGACCATCGCCAAGGAGGAGATCTTCGGCCCCGTGGCCTGCATCATGAAGGTCGGTTCTCTGGACGAGGCCCTCGAGATCATCGACAAGGGCCGCTACGGCAACGCGGCTTCCATCTACACGCAGGACGGCTGGACGGCGCGCAAGTTCAAGTACGAGGCCAACGCCGGCAACATCGGCATAAACGTGGGTGTTCCCGCGGCCATGGCCTACTTCCCCTTCGCCGGCCGCAAGGATTCTTTCTTCGGGGATCTGCACGGCCAGGGCCGGGACGCCATCGACTTCTTCACCGACAAGAAAGTCGTGGTGAACCGCTGGATCTGGGACGCCAAGAGCGCGAGCACGTGGAGCTAGACCGCCGAGCGGGTCGGGACCATCGTCCGGAAAGGAGTCCGAGGTGAAGCTCGGTCTGCCCAAGGAGATCAAGAACCACGAGTATCGTGTAGGGATGGTTCCGGCCGGGGTGCGCGCCCTGACCGCAGCCGGACACACCGTGTTCGTGCAGGAGGGGGCCGGTCTGGGGAGCGGCATCATGGACGCCGAGTTCATGGCCGCCGGGGCCCGGCTCGTACCCGACGCGGAGACCGTCTACGAGGCGGCCGACCTGATCGTGAAGGTGAAGGAGCCCTTGCCGGCCGAATACGCGCTGATGCACGAGGGGCAGGTGCTCTTCACCTTCCTCCATCTGGCCTCGGCGCCCGAGCTCACCCAGGCTCTGCTGGACCGGCGGGTGGTGGGCATCGCGTACGAGACCATTCAGCTGGCCGACGGCAGTCTGCCCGTGCTCACGCCCATGAGCGAGGTGGCCGGGCGGCTGTCTATCCAGGTCGGGGCCCACTGCCTCGAGAAGGCCAACGGCGGTCGGGGACAGCTCCTCGGCGGTGTCCCCGGTACCCGCCCGGGCAAGGTGGTCATCTTGGGCGGCGGCGTGGTCGGCCTGAACGCAGCCAAGATGGCGCTCGGTATGGGCGCCTCGGTGACCATCCTCGACGTCAATCTGGAACGGCTGCGCTACCTCGACGACGTGTTCTCCGGCAAGGTGACGTTGCTGGTGAGCTCCGAGTACGCCATCCGGGAGGAGATCACCGACGCCGATCTGATCATCGGGGCCGTGTTGATCCCGGGAGCGCGGACGCCGCACCTCATCACCCGCGACATGCTGCCGACCATGCAGGAAGGCGCCGTGATCGTCGATGTGGCCGTGGATCAAGGCGGCTGCGTGGAGACGACACATCCCACCACCCACGATGAACCCACATTCGTGGTGGACGGGGTGGTGCACTATTGTGTGGCCAACATGCCCGGGGCGGTCGCCCGTACGTCGACCTTCGCCCTGACCAACGTGACGCTGCCCTATGTGCTGCAGCTGGCGGAGCACGGTCCCGCGGAGGCCCTGCTCAGGGATCAGGCGCTGCTCAAGGGCCTGAACGTGATCGACGGCAAGGTGGCCTGCGCACCGGTGGCGCGCGATCTCGGGTATACCTGCTGCGTGCCCGAGGAGGTCCTGCATTAGAGAGGGGGCGGCTCCGCCGGTGACCGGCGGAGCCGCCCGGTCACACCTTCATCCATGGTAACTGGAGGCTTGCATACATGACCCCGACCAACGTGATGTCTGCTGAAGAGATCGTCGCCCTCACCAAGAAGCATTCCTTCTTCTCGTGGTCGGCTCAGGCCGCCGTGAATCCCATCCCCATGGCCAAGGCCAAGGGCATCTATTTCTGGGACGCCGCCGGGAAGCGCTACATCGACATGAACTCCCAGCTCATGTGCGTCAACATCGGCCACGGGGACCAACGTGTCATCGACGCCATCAAGGCTCAGGCCGAGGAGTTGGCCTACGCCGGCCCGGGCATGGCCACCCGGGTGCGCGCCGAGATCGGCCCGATGCTGGCCGAGGTGACCCCGGGTGACCTGAATACGTTCTTCTTCACGCTGGGCGGCGCCGAGGCCAACGAGAACGCCATCAAGCTGGCTCGGGACTTCACCGGCCGACAGAAGATCATCACCCGCTACCGCTCCTACCACGGGGCGACGGCCGGGGCCATGACCCTCACCGGAGATCCGCGGCGCTGGCCCAACGAGCCCGGCATCCCGGGGATTATCCGGGTCTTCGACCCATACAAGTACCGGAGCCAGCTGTACGAGGAGGGCGACAGCGACGCGGTCTTCGCCCGGAAGTGCCTCGACCAGATCGAAGAAGTGATCATGTACGAGGGTCCGCAGACCATCGCGGCCGTGTTCATCGAGACGGTGACCGGCACCAACGGCCTCATCGTGCCGCCCGACGGCTACCTGCAGGGGCTGCGGGAGCTCTGTGACCGCTACGGCATCCTGCTGGTGTGCGACGAAGTCATGGCGGGTCTGGGGCGCACCGGGGCATGGTTCGCCGTCGATCACTGGGGCGTGGTGCCCGACCTCATCACCATGGCCAAGGGCCTGACCTCGGCCTATCTGCCGCTGGGCGCGGTCGCCATCAGTCAGAAGATCGCCGACTTCTACCAGGAACGCAAGTTTTACGGCGGTCTCACCTACAACGCGCACCCGATGTCGTTGGCGGCGGCGGTGGCCAACCTGAAGGTGATGCACGAAGACGACCTCGTGGGCAACGCCCGGCGGGTCGGTGCAGTCATGGCGCAGCTGCTGCAGGAACTGAAAGCCAAGCACCCGTCGGTGGGCGATGTCCGCTCCATCGGCCTTTTCGGGGCGGTCGAGCTGGTGCGCAATCGGACCACCAAGGAGCCCATGGCCCCCTTCAACGGGACGAGCCCGGAGATGGCGAAGCTGAGTGCTTTCTTCAAGGAGAACGGCCTGTTCGTGTTCGTGAACTGGAACACCTTCTTCTCGAATCCGCCGCTCTGCATCACCGAGCAGGAGCTGCGTGAAGCCTTCGCGATCTTCGACGAGGGTCTCGCGATTACCGACGAGGCCGTCACCGGGTAACCGCCCCCTGAAGGGTCCCGCCTCCCCCCCATGCGCGGGACCCTTTCCGAGGGCGGCGCCACCCCGGCGCCGCCCTCGCCCTTGTTGGCGGGACCGCGGTGGCAAGGTATCTCGCGGCGGGCGGAATACTGCTTGCGTTTCCACCGTGATTATGGTGAAATCAGGGCGACGTCGGATCCCTCGCCCAACGAAAGGAGGTGAACATCGTGAGCAATCGCAACGCTTTTCTCGTCTTCTTGGCAGGTACGCTGGCTTCCCTGGTCCTCTTCCTGGCTCTCACCTGGGACACCCACCAGCAGGTGGCCGCCCTGACCAACGCAGACAAGCTCAGTGAGCAGGTGGTGGCGGGCAAGCGCGTGTTCGAGAAGAAGAACTGCAACGAATGCCACACTATCCTTGGCTTCGGAGTCTACTACGCGCCCGACCTGACCCGGGCCTACGCCCGCATCGGGGCGGAGGGCATCAAGACAGTGGTTCTTCACCCCGAAACGGTCTTCGCCAACTCCTTCCGCAAGATGCCCAACCTGGGTTTGACCGAGCAAGAGGCGACCGACCTGGTGGCCTTCCTGGAGTGGACCAACAATATCGACAACCACGACTGGCCCCCGCAAGACCGGAAGTACACCCAGTCGCCCGATCAGCGCCGCCTGCAGGGCGCCGGTCTGTCCCCCGGGGCGGCAGCGTTCAAGGCGCAGTGCATGGGCTGCCACTCCATCGGCGGCCAAGGGGGCAGCATCGGCCCCGCGCTCGATCAGGTAGGGGCCAAGTACGATGCCGCCACCATCGCGGCCTACATTGCCGCTCCCACGACCATAAATCCGAACGCGAAGATGCCCCCGCAGACCAACGTCAGTGAAGCGGACCGGCAGGCCATCGGCGAGTTCCTCGCCAAGCAGAAATAAGGAGGAGGTGACAGGCATGCAGCAAACAACGACCGTACGTGCCGGCGGCATCGGCATGGGAGTCCGTGACGAGAGGCTGGTGCCCTACGCCTCCCAGCGGGTGGCGTACTGGTACTTCGTGGTGGCGCTGGCGCTCTTCGTGCTTCAACTCGTGGTAGGGCTGTGGCTGGCCATCAGCTACGCCTTCACCATCCCGCAGAGCATCGTGGACGTGCTCCCCTTCGGCATGACCCGGGCCATGCACACCAATCTGCTGGTGCTGTGGCTGCTCTTGGGATTCATGGGCGGCACCTACTACCTGGTGCCGGAGGAGGCCGAGCGGGAGATCTACAGTGTTCCTCTGGCCTATCTCCAGTTGGTGGCTTTCGTGGGCACCGGTGTGGCCGCCCTGGTGGGCTTCGCCTTCGGTTGGACCCAAGGCCGCCCCATCCTCGAGATCCCCACATTGCTCGACTTCGTCGTGGTGATCGGGGCGCTCATCTTCCTCTTCAACGTGGGCATGACCGTTCTCAAAGGCAGGAAGACCGCCATCTTGGGCATGCTGCTCGGCGGGCTGGTTTTCCTGGCCGTGCTCTATGTCTTCGGCATGCCCTTCTACCGCAATCTCACCATCGACTGGTTCTACTGGTGGTGGGTGGTCCACCTGTGGGTGGAAGGGGCCTGGGAACTGGTGACCGCTTCCATCCTGGCCTTCGTGCTGATCAAGGTCACCGGCGTCGACCGCAAAGTGGTAGAGAAGTACCTGTACATCGAAACCGGACTCTTCTTGTTCACCGGCCTGGCCGGCACCGGCCACCACTACTACTGGATCGGCGCGCCGCGGGCCTGGCTGTGGGTGGGAGGAATCTTCAGCGCCATGGAGGTCCTGCCTATCATCGCCATGGTGGTCGATACCTTCCACACCCAGCGGCAGCGAGGGGTGGTCATCAAGGAGAAAGTGGTTTGGACTTTCGCCCTGGGCACCGCCATCGGGCACCTCATCGGAGCCGGGGTGTGGGGTTTTGCCCATACGTTGCCGCAGATCAACTACTACACCCACGGCAGTCAGGTGACCGCCAGTCACGGCCACCTGGCCTTCTTCGGAGCCTACGCCCTGCTCAACCTGACCATGTTCTGGTACGCCATGCCGCGTTTGCGCGGTGTCACGCGGTTCAAGACCTATCCGGCCACGCTCGGTTTCTGGGTGATGAGCCTGGCCGTGTTGGGCCTGGGGGTGGCCATGGGCATCGCCGGGGTGTTGCAGACCTACATCGAGCGCGTTCTGGGGCAGGGGTTCATGACCGCCCAGGCGCAGATGCAGTTCTGGTTCAAGGTGGTGCTGTTCTTCGGGGTGTTCATCCTCGTCGGGGCGCTGATCACCTTCTGGCACATGGTGACCGCCAAGCAGATGCGGGAGGAGGCGCAGGAATCGCCGTGAGACCCCGTTGACGCGGCGCCCGGGCCGTGGCCCGGGCGCCGCAGGGATCCGACGTCGGCGAGGCGGGCAGCGTGACCTTTCAACCAGAGGCGGGCAGCGTGACCCGCAGAGCCGCCTGGTCGCCAGACGGGACTTCGCCCACCAGAGAGCCTCCCAAGTCACCGGCGGCGACGCGGGCCGCGGTCATCAGGGGGCCGGCGGCGGCGGGGAGGCCGGCCCCGGTCAGGGTCAGGGTGAGCGCCAAGCCGGCGGGATCCGTCTCGGTGCGCAGGAGAATGCGGTCGGATTCTCCGGGCGCGCCGCTGTGGGCTCTCCGCTCGGCGAAGGCTTCCTCCGCGGCCAGGAGCAGCAGCAGCACGAGGTGGAGCAGGGCTCTGCGGGTCACGCTGCCCGCCGGCAGATCGGGGTGGAGGTCGACGGCGACCTGTATACCCCGGGCCCGCGTCTCGTACCCGCGAACGTCGACCACCAGGCGCACGGCATCGTTCAGGCTGCAGGGCTGGGTGTCGTCCCGACTGGTGCCGGCGAAGGCGCGCAGGTTCTTGACGATGCCCACGGCGCGCCGGGCCTCCTGGATGATGACGTCGAGGTCCTCGAGCGCCTGCGGATGAGCGGCCTCGTTACGCAAGAGCGAAGCCAGGCCCTGGATCGACGTGAGGGGGTTGTTGATTTCGTGAGCGACTCCGGCAATGAGTTGGTTGAGGGCGCGTAGACGCTCCGACAGAAATGTGAGTCTGGTCTCGTCCTGCACGCCGATACCGCTCCTTTCGTGGTGTGGTTCCGTCTCCCCGGGACGATGGGCTAGACAGGCGGCGTGTAGCTGATGGGCAGTCCGATCGCCTCGCGCACGCGCTCCATGACCTGGTGTGCCACCGCTCGGGCCCGCCGCCCCCCGTCGCGCAGGACGTCTTCCACATATCCGGGGTCGCGCTCGAGCTGCCGCCGCTTCTCCCGGAAGGGGGAGAAGGTCTCTTCCAAGAGCTCGAGAAGCCTTTGCTTCACTTCTCCATACCCCATGCCCCCCGCGCGGTAACGTTCCGCCCACTGCGCCGTCTCTTCAGGCGAGGCCATGAGCTTCAAGAGCAGGAAGGGCGTCGACGTCTCCGGGTCCTTCGGGTCTTCCACGCCGGCCGAGTCGGTGACTATGCTCATGACGCGCTTCCGGAGGGCCGCGCCCTCTTCGAACATGCCGATCTCGTTCCCGTAGCTCTTGGACATCTTACGCCCGTCGACGCCCGGTACGATGGCGGTGGATTCGAGGATGTAGGCGTCGGGTACCACGAAAATCTCGCCGTACTGGTTGTTGAACTTCGTGGCGATGTCGCGGGTGATCTCGATGTGCTGCTTCTGGTCTTGTCCCACCGGCACGATATCGGACAGATAGATGAGTATGTCTGCCGCCTGCAGGACCGGGTAGGCGAAGAGGCCGTGATTCGGCATGAGGCCTTGCGCCACTTTGTCCTTGTAGCTCGTGGCCCGCTCCAGCAGGCCCATAGGCGTGACGCACGAGAGGATCCAGGCGAGCTCGGTGGTCTCGGGGACGTCTTGCTGGCGGAAGAGCACCGTTTTCCCCGGGTCGAGCCCCAGGGCCAGGTAGTCCATGGCCACGGCGAGGGTGAGGGCGCGAAGCTCGTCCGGGTCCTTCACCGTGGTGAGGGCGTGGTAGGTGGCCATGAAGTAATAGGCCTCGTTCTCGGCCTGCAGGGCCAAGTGCTGGCGCATGGCGCCGAAGTAGTTGCCGATGTGCAGCCGGCCTGACGGCTGGATGCCCGAGAGTATGCGCATGTCCCTCCTTGTTGCCTGCGTGGAAACGACGTGCCCCATGATACTAGGAGCGGGCGTTGCGCACCCGGGGGCCCGGCGAGCCTGCGCACCCGGGGGCCCGGCGAGCCTGGAATTCCCTCCGAAAGTATGTTAGAAAGTATACAAGCGCACGCGAGTGTGCGGACATAGCTGTTGCTGCGGCGGCCGTGGCTGGTATGGGTCCACTCAAGTCACCAGCGCGGCGGGAGCCTTGGTGATCCAGCGTCGAGCCCTTTCTTACGGGTAGGGGGTCGGGCGCTGGTTTTTTTGTTCCCCGGGAACGCCGCGCGCGTCCCGAGGCAGAGTTCCAGGTGGTGTTCCATCGGCGTCGGTCGGAGGTGGGTTGGCCATGAACATCCAAGAGGAAGCCCTCCAGCTCCACGAGGCGTGGAGGGGCAAGATCGAGGTGGTGAGCCGGGTAGGAGTGAACTGCCGCCACGACCTCTCCACGGCCTACACGCCCGGCGTGGCCGAGCCCTGCCGCGCCATCTACCGCGACCCTGCGCTGGTAGACGTGTACACCCGGCGGTGGAATCTGGTGGCGGTGGTTTCCGACGGCTCGGCGGTGCTCGGCCTGGGCAACATCGGGCCCAAGGCGGCTCTGCCGGTGATGGAGGGCAAGGCCGTGCTTTTCAAGGCTTTCGCCGGCGTGGATGCCTTCCCCATCTGCCTGGACAGCCAGGACCCCGACGAGATCGTCCGGGCCGTGCAGCTGCTCGTGCCCACCTTCGGGGGCGTCAACTTGGAGGACATCTCCGCCCCCCGCTGCTTCGAGATCGAGCGGCGCCTCAAGGCATCCACCGACATCCCCATCTTCCACGACGACCAACACGGCACGGCCGTGGTGACCCTCTCGGGCATCATCAACGCCTGCCGTCTGACGGGGCGGGCGCTCAGCGACCTGCACTGTGTGATCAACGGCGCGGGGGCGGCCGGCATCGCCATCGCCAAGCTGCTCTTGGACGTGGGCGCCAAGGACATCATCCTCTGCGACAGCCACGGCATCATCTGCTCGCAGCGGGAGGATCTCAACCCGGTGAAGCGGGAGATGCTGGCCCGGACCAACAAGCGCGACCTGTGCGGCACGTTGGCGGACGCCCTGGTCGGCGCCAACTGCTTCATCGGCGTGTCGGTGAAAGACGCCGTCACTCCGGAAATGGTGGCTACGATGGATGACGACGCCATCATCTTCGCCATGGCCAATCCCGATCCGGAGATCCTGCCCGCTCTCGCCCGGCAGGCAGGCGCCGCGGTGGTGGGCACCGGGCGGAGCGATTTCCCGAACCAGGTGAACAACGTCCTCGGCTTTCCCGGTATCTTCCGGGGAGCGCTCGACGTACGGGCCGCGGACATCAACGAGACCATGAAGATCGCGGCCGCCCACGCTTTGGCCGACTTGGTGGGCGACCGGGTCTCGCCCGACTACGTCATGCCCGATGCCTGCGACCTGGCCGTGGCCCCGGCTGTGGCCGCGGCGGTGGCCCGGGCGGCCGTGGAGAGCGGCGTAGCCCGCGATCCCAAGGATCCGGAGTGGGTGCGACGCCACACCGAAGAGCTCCTGGCGGGGGCGGGAGTCTAGAGTGAGGCACGGGGCAGTGCGCGGTAGTTCGCGGCAATACGGACCGCTCGGCCAGTGCGGACCGCTCGGCCAGTGCGGACCACGCCGGCCCAAACCAAGGAAAGCCAGGGCGCGAGGAGACGGAACGAGGCCGATGAGCGAGAGGAGGGGCCGATGAGAGAGATCGACGTGGCCCGTATCAGCGAGGCGGTCGCTCAGCTGGCGGTTGCTGCCTGCTGCGACCTGGGCGAGGACGTGCTCGCCTTTTTCCGGTCCGCCCAGGACCGCGAGGAGTCGGCAGTCGGCCGGAGCGTCTTTCGGCAGCTCCTGGAGAACGCCCGGATCGCGGCGGAGGAACGCATGCCCCTGTGCCAGGACACCGGGTTCGCCGTGGTCTTTCTGGAGATCGGGCAGGACGTGCACCTGGTGGGCGGCGACTTGGAGGCGGCCGTGGACGAGGGCGTGCGCCGGGGCTACACCGAGGGCTACCTGCGCAAGTCGGTGGTGGCCGATCCCTTCGGAGAGCGCAAGAACACCGGCGACAACACCCCGGCCGTCTTGCACACCCGTCTCGTGCCTGGCGAGCAGGTGCGCATTGTGTTCGCCCCCAAGGGCGGGGGAGCGGAGAACATGAGCGCCCTCGCCATGCTGAAGCCCGCCCAAGGCCGCCCGGCGGTCGTGGACTTCGTGGTGGACACCGTGGCCAAAGCCGGTCCCAACGCCTGTCCGCCTCTGGTGGTGGGCGTGGGCGTAGGCGGCACTTTCGAGAAGGTGGCCTACCTGGCCAAGAAGGCGTTGCTGCGCGAGATCGGCTCCCTCAACCCGGTTCCGCGGCTGGCCCGGCTCGAGGACGAGCTCGAGGCCCGCTGCAACGATCTGGGTATCGGGCCGCAAGGACTGGGTGGCCGCATCACGGTCATGGACGTCTTCGTGGAGGAGTTCCCGGCCCACATCGCGTCGCTGCCGGTGGCGGTGAACATCCAGTGCCACGCGGCGCGCCACAAGGAGGTGGTGCTCTGATGGAGCGGACCCTGACCACCCCTCTCACCGACGAGGCGGTGGCCGGCCTGCGGGCGGGCGACCAGGTGCTGCTTACCGGCACCCTGCTCACCGCCCGGGACGCCGCTCACAAGCGGCTGGCCGAACTCCTCGACCGGGGGGAGCCGCTCCCCGTGGAGCTCGCGGGGCAGGTCATCTACTACGCCGGCCCCTCGCCCGCCAAGCCGGGAAAGCCGGTGGGCTCCATCGGACCCACCACTTCGGGGCGCATGGACGCCTATACGCCGCGCCTGCTCGACATCGGTCTCAAGGGCATGGTGGGCAAGGGCTACCGCAGCCCGGCGGTGAAAGAGGCCATGGTGCGCAACCGGGCCGTGTACTTCGCCGCGGTGGGAGGGGCCGCGGCGCTGCTCGCCCAGCGGGTCAAGGCGGCGCGGGTGGTAGCGTATGAGGACCTGGGGCCGGAAGCCATCCGCGCCTTGGAAGTAGTGGATTTCCCGGTGATCGTGGTGAACGACATCTACGGGGGCGACATCTACGAGGAGGGTCGCCGGCGCTTCGAAAGGAAGGTGGGAACTTGAGCGACAAGAACCGGGAGACCGCCAACGTGGGGGCCGGTCTCTGGAAAGGCGTGGGCATGTGGGCCTGGTTGTTCCACCGCGTGAGTGGCCTGGTCTTGGTGCTGTATCTCTTTGCCCACATCGCCGTGATTTCGCAGGCACGCCTGCGGGGGGCCGCGGGCTTCGACACCCTGTTCAAGACCCTGGAGAGCCCCTTCTTCGTCATCCTCGATCTGGCCCTGATCGCCGCCGTGCTCTACCACGGTCTGAACGGCGTGCGGGTGCTGCTCTTCGACCTGGGGGTGGGCATCAGGCAGCACAAATCCCTGTGGTGGGCCGCGGTGGCCGGCGGTGTGGCCTCGCTGGCGGTTTTCGCGGTGATCTCCTTTACGTTCATCGCCCAAGGGTAGGGGGTGGAGACGTGAGACGGGACGTGATCGAAACGCATGCAGGAGGCATGTGGCTCTGGCTGCTGCAGCGGGTGACCGCCGTGGTCCTGGTGGTGGGTCTGGCCGTCCACCTCATCGTGCTCCATGCCTTCAACCTGGGCGACCTCTCCTACGACAACGTGGCTGCGCGGGTGGCCTCCTGGTTTTTTGCCGCGGTGGATCTGAGCCTGTTGGGGGCCGGGCTTTTTCACGCGCTCAACGGGACCCGCATGGTCCTGCTCGACTACGGCTTCACGGGGAGCAACCGCAGGGTCTTGGCGGCGGTCCTCTGGGTCGTGGGTGTCGTGTCCTTCGCGTACGGCACCTGGGCGCTCTGGCCATGGCTGACGGCGTAGGAGGGGTGAGCAAGGCATGATCTACCACGAACTGATTGTCGTCGGAGGTGGTCTCGCCGGCCTGCGCGCGGCGGTGGAAGCCAAGAAACAAGGGGTGGACGTGGCCGTGGTTTCCCAGGTCTGGCCGGGCCGGAGTCACTCCGGCGCGGCTCAGGGCGGCGTGAACGCGGCGTTGGCCAACCACCCGGAATCGGCGGA
>JAMDDA010000156.1 GCA_023488925.1 Actinomycetota bacterium | reverse complement strand
CGCCGGGCCCCGGTGCCGCAGCATCTGCGGCAGCACGGCGGCCTCCTTCACCACGGCGCCGTGAGGCGCGAGATTGCCGAAGAGCACCGCCAACCCACCGGTGGGGTGATGGGGAGACTCGAGGGGCCGGATGACCGCGGCGTCGCGCACCGGTGCCTCCTGGTACTGCTCGGCCAGGGTGCGGCCGGAGACCGTGGGCACCGATCCGTCCACCAGGTCGCCTTCGGCCAGGCGGTTGAGAACGGCCATGATTCCGCCGGCTCGGTCCAGGTCTTCCATGTGATCGGGTCCGGCGGGGGAGAGGCGCACGAGGTGAGGCGTGGCACCCGCGACCTCGTTGAAGGCCGTGAGGGGCAGCTCCACTCCCGCCTCGGCCGCAACGGCCAGCAGGTGGAGCACTGTGTTCGTGGAGCAGCCCAGGGCCGCGTCCAAAGCCAGCGCATTGCGCAGGGCGGAGGGCGAAAGAAAGCGGCGGGCTCCCCAACCCCGGCGGGTCACCTCCACGGCCTGTGCCCCCGACCGCCGAGCCAGGGCCAGCCGGGCGGAAAAGGGCGCGGGCACGGTGGCGTCGCCCGGCAGGGACAGCCCGAGCACCTCGGTGAGACAGCTCATGGAGTTGGCTGTGAAAAGACCGGCGCACGACCCGCAGGTAGGACAAGCGCACTCCTCGAGCGCGGTCAGGTCTTCAGTCGTGATGGAGCCGCGAAAGTACGCGCCCACGGCCTCGAAAACATCCTTGAGGTCGACCTTCCTGCCCTGGTAGTCGCCGGCCAGCATGGGTCCGCCGGAGACGACGACCACGGGGATGTCCAGCCGGGCGGCGGCCATGACCATGCCGGGCACGACTTTGTCGCAGTTGGGGATCAGGACCAGGCCGTCGAGGGCGTGGCTCTGCACCATGATCTCCACTGCGTCGGCGATGTTCTCGCGGGAGACCAGGGAGTAACTCATGCCCGCGTGGTTCATGGCGATCCCGTCGCAGACACCGATCACGTTGAACTCCAACGGCACGCCCCCACCCTGCCAGACGCCGAACTTGACCTGCTCGGCCACCGAGCGCAGGTGCATGTGGCCCGGGATCAGCTCGTTGTATGAATTGGCAATGCCGATGAGAGGCCGGTCGGCGTCGGAGGAGTCCAGTCCCAGGGCACGGAACAGCGAGCGGTGCGGCGCCCTGGCCGGGCCCCGCATCACCTGGTCGCTCCGTTTCGCCTGCTCGTTCCCCATGTGCTCCCGGCTTTCCGGCTGGCCGATCGGGTACCTCGCCGGGCGACCGGGGCCGGCCAAGGCCGGGCGACCACCCGCAAGACATAGTCATGGAGTTTACAAGATGCGGGCGGGCTGGTACAAGCCGCGCGCTTGGTGGACACCCGGCGGCACCCGCCTAAAGGGTGCAGGGCCGCCCGCCGATACCCGCTCCTGTGGGAGGTGTCACCGCATGAGCTACGCCCATATCCTCTCCCAGACCCGGCAGGTCCTGGGCTGCCGCAGTGCTTTCCTGGGTCTCGTGCAGGAAGACGGAGCGGTGGCCATCGTGGAGCAGATGGGCCTGGCGTCCGACCGGCTGACCCGGGAAGTGATGGCGCCGGGTGAGGGACTGGCCGGACGCGTCATCAGGGAAGGCCGTACCCTCGTCGTCGACGACTACAGGGCACATCCGGAGGGAGCGCCCGCACTGAAGGGCATCGCCGCGCGCGAAGGCTTCGTCTCCTTGGCGGGGACGCCGCTGTGGATGGACGGGAAGATCGGCGGTGTGCTCTACGGCGCCCACGGAAGCCCGGGGTATTTCACCCCGCACCACGTGGAGCTGCTCGAGGCGTACGCCCTGGGGGCCGCCTTGGCCGTGCGCTTGAGCCGTACCGCCGCGGAGCTGGAAGCTTCCCTGGCGGAGCGCCGGGCGCTCTTCGAAGGCGCGGCCGACGCCATACTGATCCACGCGCCGGATACCCTCGAGATCCTCGAAGCCAACGAGAAAGCGTGCGAGACCTACGGCTACTCCAAGGAAGAGTTCCGCGGCCTGTCGGTGCACGATCTCGACACGCCCGAGCAGGCGGCGGCCGTGCCCGGCCGGGTCGAGCGCCTGTTGCGCGACGGTCATGTGACCTTCTCCACTCGTCACCGCACGCGGGCCGGAGCGGTGCTCGACGTGGAGGTGAACGCCGGGCTCATCCGATACTCCGACGGGCGCTGTGTCGTCCAGAGCGTCTGCCGCGACGTGACCGCCCGGCGCCGGCTCGAGAACCAGCTTGCCCACGCGGAAAAGATCGCCGCCCTGGGCCGGCTGACAGCCGGCGTCGCCCACCAGCTCAACAACCCCCTGACGGTGATCTTGGGGCTCACCGAGTTGGCCGGCGGCGAGCCCTTGGACCCGATCGTGCGGCAGGACCTCGACGACATTCGCAAAGAAGCGAACCGCGCGGCTCGGATCGTACGCGATCTGCTCACTTTTGCACAGCAGCAGGAGTCGGAGAAGCGGCCGGTTGACATGAACGCCCTGACTCTCCGCCTGCTGGGCCGGCGGACGGAACCCTACGCCGCCGCCGGAATCGAGGTGACGGACGATCTCGAAGCGGGTCTCCCCCCGGTCTGGGGCGACGAGCACCATCTGGAACAACTCGTCTCACATCTGCTGGCCAACGCTGCAGCCGCCCTGGCGGAGACGCGGGGCCGGCGACGCATCGTCGTGGCCAGCCGAACGGTGGAGGACGCGGCGGATGACTCCATGTGGATCGAACTGGCCGTGGCGGACAGCGGTCCCGGGATACCCCCAGGCGACGT